>JAIOTR010000259.1 GCA_021106665.1 Bacteroidales bacterium | reverse complement strand
GATGTCCGCGTTTAAACTTAACGAGTTAGAATCAAAGAATAATTTCATTAATGATTACAACTCTGCTATTTCATATATTGACCGTATTGAAAAACGAAGAAAACTTTATCCATTTACCTCAATTGGGATAAAAAGAAATTCTCTAAACATTATTTTACAAGTAGTTGATTTTTTAGGGTTGAGAAAATTCCTGAGAACATTGAAAACAATATTGCTTAACTTACTTCATTGAGGTAAAATTAAATCTGAAAAATGACTAATATTGCAGTTTGCATCATATTGTGTTTAAACTTCAATGAAATTAGACAATAAAGAAATTTTTAAACTCTCATTTCTTTATACTGCTGTTGCAGCTTTTCCCCCTGTATTAAATTTGTTTGTCAGGCCATTGATCGAAGGCGAAAATAAACTTATGCCTGCGGATTTTTCGCAGATTGAAATTACAGAAACCATTATTTCCCTGGCTTTTATCATTGCTACTTTTGCTATGAGTAGTGCCATCTCCAGATTTTATTACGATCATGTTGAAAACAAGAATGATTACAATAAACTGGTATCGGGTATTTTTAATTCTATTTTGTTTCGCGGTCTCATAGTAATAACTGTTGCTTTTATTTTCAGGAATTATATTGGGCGGTTGTTTACCCAACCAGAATTACAGGATTTTTCGAAATACGGTTTTGCTGCAATATTGGTAGGATTGTTTCGTGCCATAAACACAACTGCCTTTGCGCTTTACAGAAATGAGAAAAAAGTTAGATTCTACTTAAAACTTGGATTTTTACTTGGAATCCTTAGAGCTGCTTTCCAACTAATCGGGGTGTTCTTTTATGATATGAGTTTTATCGGATATGTTTATGGAAGCGCCATTGGTAGCGGGATTATTTCTATTTCTATTTTAATTTATACTTATTATCGGTCAGGTTTTCATTATAACCGGAAAATTCTTAAACCTGCGAATAAATTTGCACTACCACTTTTTGAATTTACTTTTGTAGCCTGGGGTATCAATTTTGCCGACAGGTATTTTCTTGAAGCCACTCCAGTTACATTAGGTATATATGCCCAAGCATTGCTTTTGGGGAGGGGAATTGAAATCATTCTGCAAGGATTCCAGGGAGCCACACAACCTGAAATGTTCAGAATGATGAAGGAGGGAATAGAAAAAAACTCTGGTGAAATTAAAAAGCTATCACATCTTCTAATAGCGCAAAGTCAATTGTTAATAGCAGCCGCTATTATCCCTGCAATGGTTTATTGTTTGATTTTTAAAACAGACCTCAAACTGGCAGCCGGATTTATTGCAATTGTCTTTATCCGATACATATTAAGGACTCAATATATTATTTTTTCAATTCCGCTTTATTTTGAAAAGAAAACTCGGATATTTCTCTATCTCAATTTGGTAGTTCTTATAATAAACCTCATATTATTATATATTCTTGTACCGATTTGGGGAGCTTACGGTGCTATTACCTCAATTATTGTGTCACAAACCATACAGGTAATTGGTATATATATATATCAGAATAAAACTGTCCACATCTCATGGAACCTAAACAAACTGTTGATCTTTCCTTTTGTGATTATCGGAGTCACTGTTATAACAGAAATTACCAAATTACAATTCGACTTAAACCCCTTCATTACTGCAGCCATTGTTGTATTAGTGATTGTGGCCAGTCTTACCATCTTATATAAAAATGAAATTAAAAATATTTTGAATAAAAGATGGAAGCAATTGTAATTAATCGAACATTATCTTTCGAAGAAGAACAGAATATCCTGATTCTTGCCCAGGAAAAACATATTGATATATACGCTAATGTTGAAATTACTAAGGAATTAGCAAAATTCACTCAAGGACAAATTGAAATATCTCTCGAAGAAAAAAAGAACCTGAATAGTGAAATCTTCAAACACATTATAAACTTTGGTGAACATTTAATTAATGAGGTCGCAATAACCGATCATTTAACAATTGAAAATGCTAGTATCTGGCATTATCATAAATTCAGGTCATACTTTTTCATTTCTAATTTGTTTTATGAGATAAAAGCCATTGAAAATCTTACTCCAAAATATTTAAATGTAACGGTTTATTCTGACAATACTTTTCTGGGCAGCTACTTCCATTCAAATAAGATTAAACTTATTTTACCATCAAAAGTACCAGGAAAAACTAATTTTCCGGCCTTATTTAATTATGCTGTTTTTTTCTTAATCAGGGCATTGGTTACAATTTTGGATTTAAACAAACTAAAAAAGAAAAAGCACATTGTTATTGATCATACTATTAAACAAACATGTTTAAACCTGCATACTTTAAAACCTGAACCCGGCAACTACAACCTGCAATATTTATTTGAGAAAATAGATGAAGAATTTATCATCCTGGACGATGTGGGAATACCAAAAATTTTTCAGGGTGATTCATTTAAACTTCACTCTTATTATTTTACCTTTAATAAGAAAAGGTTTAATAGCGAATATGTTCTATTTCGTGGAATACTTTCAAAAAAAACAAGAAAAGCACTAAAAGAACAATTATTAATATTAGAAAATAAATATAGTTTAATTAAATCCGAACTTTCGGATCCTATTGATAAGTTAATCCTCAATTTGTTGATATCATTACACTCATCCACTAAATTTTTCCTCTTTAAATATTTTGCATTCCATCAGTTTTTTCAAAAATATTCATTTAAATCAGTTAGCTCAATCGATGAAAACGGTCCACGTATCAAATCCATAATGGATGCTGCAAAAATGAATGATTTATTTACCTACGGAATACAGCATGGAATAATTCATGATCAGCAGCCAAATTACCATTTTACGACTAACGATAAAAAGAGAAAGATTACAACAGATTGCACTTTAGTCTGGGGCAGTTATTGGGAGAACAAATTGTACAACCATGGAAATTATCCAGATAATTCTATAATCAAAACAGGATTCATCAGGACAGATATCATTCCGAGGTTAAAAAATATCGAAGGCAAAAAATTGTTCAATATCAGCGAAGAACAAAAGATAATTGTTTTTGCATCCCAACCCATTAAGGATGCTGTAATGAGAAAGCGTGTTGCTTTTGAAGTGTTTGCAGGTGTAAAAGATATTGACAATTGTAAATTGGTTGTGAAACTGCATCCGGCTGAAATGAACGATATTGAATATTATAAAAAAATTGCAGCGGATGCAGGTTGTAACGATGTGATTATTAATGGAACAATTGATTTATATTTGTTAATATCAAAGGCGGATATTGTTATAACCAGTTTTTCAACTGTGGGACTTGAAAGTGTATTTTTCAATAAACCATTAATTACCATAGACCCATTAAAACAGGACATACAGGGTTATTATAAAGATAAAATTGCATTTCTGGCGTCGGATAGTAAAGAATTATCAAGTTATATTCAGGAATTCTTAAATGGTTCACTATCTTTAAACCAGGATATTTATAACAATTATCTTCAAGATCAAGTATATAAAATTGATGGAAAAGTAGGTGATAGATGTATTGATATTATTAAATCATACAATAAACAAAATGATGAGATTTAATAAAAAAATAAAAGTAGGGAACTATACAATTGATGTGAATAGTCCGGTTTTTATAATTGCCGAGGCCGGTGTTAACCATAACGGAGATATTGATATTGCAAAAAAACTAATCGATACAGCTGTATATGCAGGCGCTAATGCAGTAAAATTTCAGGCATTTAAAACCGAAAACCTGATTTTGACTAATGTTGAAAAAGCGCAATACCAAAAAAAGACAACTGACGCTTCAGAATCGCAATTTGAAATGCTCGAAAAACTTGAGATTACCAAAGAGCAAAATATTGAATTGATAAATTATTGTAAACGAAAAAACATTATTTTTTTAACCACACCCTTTGATGAAGAAAGTCTTGAAGAACTTGATACATTGAATCTGCCAGCTTATAAAGTTGCATCTACTGATACAACAAATCTACTATTCCTGAAAAAAATAGCACAAAAAGGAAAACCCATTTTCTTATCTACCGGAATGTGCTTTTTGTCTGAGGTTGAATCAGCATTAAAACAAATTTACGAATACAATAAGGATGTTATTTTATTGCAATGTACAGCCAACTATCCGATTAAAGATGAAGATGCCAATCTTTACGTAATAAAAACTTATCAAGACAAATTTGACGTTTTGGTGGGATATTCTGATCATTCAGTTGGTGTTGGGGCCTCACCTTTTGCAGTTCCTATGGGAGTTGTAGTTATTGAAAAACATTTTACGTTGGACAAACATTTAGCCGGACCTGACCATAAAGCTTCATTATCACCCACTGAACTAAAGGACTTTGTAGCAGAAATAAGAAAAGTAGAGAAATATTTGGGTTCATATACAAAAGAGCCAACGAGCGATGAAGAAAAAACCAGGCTATCGCTGCAAAAATCTTTAGTAGCTTTGCATTCAATTAAACAAGGAGAAATTTTTACAGAACAAAATATAGTAGCAAAAAGAACCGGGGGAAAAGGAATTTCACCCATTCTCTATAAAAAAATATTAGGTAAAAAAGCATCAAGGAATTACTCCCCTAACGACATCATTTATGAATAAAAAGGTATTTATTTTAGGTGCAGGAGGTCATACCCGTTCATTAATAATTCTTCTCGAATATAGCAATTATATCATTGAGGGTATTTATGATGAAAATTTTAATAATCAAAAAGAAGAAGTTATAAATAAATACAAGGTGTTAGGAAAACTTCATGATATTAATAAAGATAGCTGTGCAGTACTTTCCTTTGGAGATAATCAAAAAAGAAAACAATTATTCCTTAATTTAAAAGACCAGATTTTAGAAGATAGCCTTATTCATCCAAACGCTCAAATTGAGAAATACTTTAATCCGGGATCATCGAATCAAATTTTTGCTAATGTAACTTTAAATTCTAATGTTTCATTGGGGGTCAATAATATAATCAATACCGGAGCCATATTAGAGCATGAGGTAAATATTGGTGACCACAACCATATTTCTGTTGGTTCAATTATTTGTGGCCGTGTTACTATTGGCAGCAATTGTTTTATTGGCGCTGGTGCAACTATTATTGATAAGCTATCAGTTTGCGATGATGTTATTATTGGAGCTAATTCTGTTGTTATAAAAAATATTGATGAACCGGGAACATATGTGGGCAATCCGGCAAGGAGGGTAAAATGATCTATATTTCATCAAGTTGTGTTAGATTTGATAAGATTTCAGAAAGTGTGGCATTTCTGGCAAGTCACGGTTTTAAGAATATTGAATTATCCGGAGGAACCAATTATTATCCTGAAATAGAAGATGATTTAGTTGAGTTAAAACACAAATATAATTTGTCATACCTGGTACATAATTACTTCCCACCTCCTGAAAAACATTTTGTATTAAATCTGGCTTCACTTAATGATCAAATATTTAGTGAAACGATAAACCATTGTCAAAAAGCTATCAATTTAGCAGAGAAAATTGGAGCTAAAAAATATGGACTTCATGCAGGCTTTTTTATTGATCCATCAGTAAATGATTTGGGTAAAAAAATAAAAAAAATACCAATCGTAAATAAAAAGGATGCATTTAAAAAATTTTGTGAAGGTTTTAATATTTTAAATGAACATAAAGGTTCCATTGATTTGTATATCGAAAATAATGTAATATCGGCATCCAATTATCAATCCTATAATGATAATGTATTCATGTTAACCAAGAGTAGTGAATACATAACTTTAAAAGAGAATATAGATTTTAATTTTTTACTGGATGTTGGACATTTAAAAGTAAGCTGTCAAACACTTGGGTTAAATTTTGAAAAAGAATTTGAGGCTTTATGGAACATTTCCAACTATATCCATTTAAGTGATAATGATGGGTTTCATGATTCAAATAATGCAATTTCATCAAACAGTGAAATATTTACTTTATTAAAAAATCATAAATTACCCAATAAAGTATTTTCGTTAGAAATTTATGATGGTTTGGAAGAATTAAAAACCACCTATCAATTATTAAATAATTTGCAATGATTACTTTGGATAAACTGATATGCAATGTTGATGGTGCGCTAATAGATGCCTGGAAAACTATCAATGAGAATACGAAAGGTTCTGTATTTATAGTTGATGATCAAAAAAAATTATTAGGTGTATTAACCGATGGTGATATTCGTCGATTTTTGATTTCGGGTGGCAGGCTCGAAAGTGGAATAAAAGAAGTAATGAATCAGGAGTTTTCTTATGGACTGGAAGATGAATCGCATAAAAAACTACTAAAGAAACTCAATGAGCGTGTAAAAATCCTCCCGATCCTAAATAAGAAATTACAACTGGTTGATTTTATAGAATATAGAGCTGATTTCTATATCCCTGTTGCCATGCCCGATTTAAAAGGTAATGAATTTAATTACCTCGCAGATGCATTTCTCTCCACATGGATTTCAAGTAGTGGTGAATATATTGAAAATTTTGAAAAAGATTTTTCGAAATATTGTACAGTTAATCATGGTGTTGCCGTGTCAAATGGTACGGTTGCCATACATCTGGCGTTAAAAGTATTGGGAATAGGACAAGGTGATGAAGTTATTATCCCTGACTTAACATTTGCAGCAACAATAAATGCTGTATTGCATTCCAATGCCACTCCTGTAATTGTAGATATTGATGAAAATGACTGGAATATTTCCCCAACCGAAATTGAAAAAGCAATCACACCAAAAACAAAAGCAATAATACCGGTACATATTTATGGCCAGCCATGCAATATGGATGCTATCATGAAAATTGCAAAAGACAACAAACTTTTTGTGATTGAAGATTGCGCTGAGGCTCACGGTTCGGAATATAAAGGTAAAAAGGTTGGATCATTTGGCGACATTTCCTGTTTTTCCTTTTTCGGGAATAAAGTGATAACAACCGGTGAAGGTGGCATGTGTATTACAAATTCATCTGAATTGGATGAGAAGATGAGAATATTGCGGGATCATGGCATGAGTAAAACAAAAAAGTACTGGCACGAAGAGGTTGGTTTTAATTACCGTATGACAAACTTACAAGCAGCTATTGGTCTGGCTCAACTCGAAAGGATTGACGAAATATTAAACTGGCGTAGTCAACTGGAAAATAAGTACAGGGAAGCATTAAAAGACACTAAGAAAATAAGTTTTCAGGCCATTCTTCCTGATAGGGAAAAAATTACCTGGCTTGTATGTATTTTGGTCGAAGACAACCAAAGGGATGAGGTTCTCAAATCATTAAACGAAATGAAAATTGATGCCAGGCCATTCTTTTACTCATTAAGCGAAATGGATATCTACAAGAAATATTTATTCAGTAATAAGAATAGTTTGTCAATATCAAAATGTGGTATTAATTTACCAACAAATGCTTCTGTAAGTGATAATACTATTCAACGAATTAAACTCAACCTTTCACAATTATGAGAAATGTTGCTTTAATCCCTGCGCGGGCCGGCAGTAAAACTGTTGCAAAAAAAAATATCAAGCTATTAAATGGTATTCCTTTAATTGCATATACCATTAAAATGGCCCTGAAGAATCCAAGGATAAATAAGGTAATTGTTTCTACGGATGATGAGGAGATTGTTGATATTGCCAAAGAATATGGAGCAGAGGTTCCGTTTTTACGTCCCGTTGAATTGGCTCAAGACAATACACCAGACAGACCGGTTATTTTACACACCCTTACATGGCTAAAAAAGAATGAACAATTTGAACCCGATTTGCTGATTTATTTAAGGCCAACATCTCCTTTTAAAACCAACCCGATTATTGATGAATGCCTTAATATGATAGAAAGTGAAAAAGAATTAACATCACTTAGAACTGTTAATATAGCCGAAGGAACAGATCACCCTTACTGGATGTTTAAAAATGAAAATAATCTTTTAAAACCATTCATTGATAATATTCGCATTTCAAAATATTACCAGCGCCAGTTGCTTCCTTCATGTTATAAATTAAATGGAGTTGTAGATATTTTGAAGCCCAACATTGTAAACAATAATGAAAACATTTTTGGCAATAACATTGGATTTGTGGAAATAGACCGGCTCAATGCAATTGATATTGATGATGAGTTGGATTTTAGTTTTGCAGAGTTTCTAATCATACATAATAAGATTAACAATTAATATTATTCTCATTCATCTATTTTAACAATTTTGCTGTCTGCTTGTTCCCACTTTAAGCTATTATTTATAAATATATTCCTTTCCTCAAATTCGATAAGATAATTATGCTTACTATTTTTTTTATATGACAATACATTTCGGTTTATAAATAATTTCTTTCCTCTAATACAGACAAGTATTACGGATTTGCTGTAAGATGTATTAAAGATTGAGTAAATTAAGAAATAACAAAGATTATCTGCAAGCTTAAATAAATTAACAACTGTAAATAAATTCTTATCATTCTATTTTGATTGCAACTTGATAAAAATTATTGACTTCGCCTAAAACAGAGTAATTAATATAAAAAGATTCTGTCCACTCTGAAAATGCCTTGTATTCATGAAGAGGAACATTAAACTCATCAAAGAGTAGAATATCTCCTTTGTTTAAATATGGACTTAAAGTGGTTAATACAAATAAAGTTGCTGTATATAGATCAGCATCCATATGTATTACTTTCCTTTTGTCCGATTTATACGACTTCAGAAACTCATATAATGTTTTTTGAAATATACCTTGATAAAATTTATGTCTGGAATCATTTATTTTAGGAGGTTCATTTTCATTGGACATATCCCCCTTTTTAAATGGGCCCCAATCTTCTGGAAGGCCATCAAAAGTATCAAACCCATAAAATCTTGAATTTTTATGTCTTATGTTTTCTATCCACCATGTAAACGACGTGCCTTTTGCAACTCCAAACTCTAAATAATCTATTTCAGCACCAGAAATTTCTTTTTCCAGAATGAATTTATATAGTTCAAATCTTTTGTTATAGATAAAATTTTTATTTGGAAAATTTGAGTATTTAACATCCTTTTGAGTAGATATCCACTTAGATAAAGTTGCCAGATTCCCTAAAAACGTAAGTATTTTTCCAGGTAAAATTTTGTGAACCCCTAATTTGAAAAAATAGTATTTAAGTTTTCGAATTCTTTTTACATTATTTATCATTTTGTTTTAAGTATTGATATTTCTAGTACATATATAAGCCTTTTTCTATATAACTAACCAAAAAAAGTAGATATTTAGAATTTTGACATTTTTCGTATCAATTTTAATAGTGAATTTTTAAAGGTGTATTTCACAATTATAGTTGGATGCTGCGAAGTTAATAAATTTAAATATCAATTTCATTTTACATATATTAAGTCTAATATAACAAATATCTGAATTTAAATACAATATTTAAGTGTTTTGATTTAAAAAGAAATAGATTATAAATAAACCTTATTTTTGTTTACACATAATTAATCAACCCTGATGGAAAATAGTTCTCATAATATCATCATCATCGGCGCCGGCTCAATAGGTACGGCATTGGGAAACACCTTGGCTAAAAAACGGGATTGCCAGGTAAAACTCCTTTCAATTGAAAAAGATGTAGTGAAGTCGATCAATAAAACACGATTCAATACAAAATACTTCCCAAATATTAAGCTTAACAAGTTTTTAAAAGCAACAAGCGATGTCAGAGATTTGAAGGATGCCAATATTGTATTTCTGGCAATTCCATCAAATGTAACGGTAGATTATGCACTCAGTGTCATTGAGCACCTGCAAAAGGATGCGATTCTCCTTAATATGGCAAAAGGATTCAGTAAAGAACAAAAAACCATTACGGAAAGCTTGAGCACTGCAATACCCAACCCAGTTTGTTCTTTTAAGGGACCTACTTTTGCAAGGGAACTAATTAATAAATTACCAACAGCATTTACAGTGGGTTCTGAACATATCGAGCATGATGCCATATTCAGTAATCTTTTCAGCGATACTCCTGTTCATGTTGATTTTACAACAGATGTGAAAGGGGTTGAATTATTGAGTATCCTAAAAAATATTTATGCTATCGCCACGGGTATAGTAGATGCCCACTTTAATTCAGCCAACCTTCGTTTTTTGTTTTTGACCAAAGCATTCAACGAAATGAAAGATATATTACTGAAGTATGGCGGTAAAGAAGACACCATGTTCAAGTATTGCGGATACGGCGATTTCAGTCTTACTGCATTGAATGATCTCAGCCGTAACAGGACTTTAGGACTTTTAATCGGCAAGGGATTCTTTTCAGATGATATTTCAGATAAAGTGGTACTGGAAGGGAAAATAGCAGTAAGTGTTTTTTGCGATGAAATATCAATTTCCAGGTCGAAAAACTGCAAATACCCAATCATGGCCGAATTATACAAAGTGTTTAATGGGAGTTACGATGTATCGGGTTTTGTGAATAATGT
>JAIOTR010000431.1 GCA_021106665.1 Bacteroidales bacterium | reverse complement strand
GTGATGTAGTGAAAGGAGTACAGGTAGCCCACCAGCCGGACGACCAGCCTTCTCCCCTGTAATTTAAAAAGCTTCTCCCTTCGTTGATGGCATTTGTCACATCTGCATTGCTATATGTGCATCCCGGATCACTCATCATGGTGTCGACTGAAAAAAAATGTCCATCTACCAACATGCGTTCAGCTGCAAAACGTTTGGTTTCAATTTGTGAGGCATAGTCATCATTTGAGCAGCATATTCCTTTTTTAAACCAATCGGTACTGGCTGTATAGGGTGTTTTCTCGTACAACAGAAACTTATTGATCATCACCTGCATCTGGTAATCACTCTGGTTGGTTAACCTTCCTATCATCATTTCAGGGAAATAATCATTTCCTACAATTTCAACAAAAAAGTTTTCATCAATAGAATAACTCGAGTAGGTAGGCAAGATTCCGGCATCACCTACAAGTAAAACATAGGTAGGAGTGACCTCCCAATTCAAGTAGGCGTCGGCAATATGGCTTTTGATGATGTCGGGGTTAGTGGAGTTTGCACCAATATCACTAAATTTCGTCATATGAATATCTATTCCACTATGTCTTTTCCATTCAGCATAAGTCTCAAAATTTGCAAAGAAATCGTCGGGCATGATGCAAAGCATGAGTTCATGTCCGTTTTCTTTACCTCCATATAAATTATCAAGTACATTCTGGTAATTAAAAATAGTACTGCGATATAATTCCCCAAAAGAAGGTGCAATTGGTTTTCTATCTGTATTTTTGGGATTTACAACTTCCCCGGTTCCATCATAATTAATTCTGATAGTAATAGAATTAACCACCTGTAATTCTTTTTTTGCCGGCAAATATTGAATCGGGAAAACAGAAACCCGTGTAATACGAAAATCACGAAAAACGAATGGTTGATCAAACCGGGCAAATGCGGCAGGATAACTTTTCAAGGAACTATATGCAACTTGATCTTCAACATAAGGCGATTCTGGTGACCCTTCGAGCCAGCTATCCCTTGCAGGTGGCAGTGATATATTGGTAAAAGATTGTATTTTTCCTGTTTCCAGTACTTCAATTGAAACAGCAGCCTGATCAGGTATAGCGAGTATCTTAGCTATGTAAGGTAATTCAGGATAGCCGGGATTGATGGTAAATGATTCCGATAACAGGTCTATCATTTGATAATTATGGTCACCGGAACTGAAATCCTTTAGTTCGAATCCAGATATTTCAATTTTAAGAATGGTGCCGGTATTGTCATCACTGATCAGTGTAACATTCGGAGGTTTTTGTGTTGTATTATTCTTATCCAGAGGTACCCATTCTGCCTTCAATATGAATGGAATAAGCATGATGGTAACTATCGCAAGTATGACTGTTTTTTTCATAATAAATTATTCTGGAATCGTAAAATAATGGGAATAATGATTGGTGTTAAGAAACTTGAAACGCATAGTTTGAATTTATATCAACCTGTATTCAAAATACAAAGACAAGAAAACATTAATAAAAGGTTGTACGATTTAATAAAAAATCAAAAAATAGTTTTATTCCGTCACCGGTTCTTTTTTCTGTAATGGTGGCTAAAGGAAAATCGGCAGTGCAGGGTGTGGTTGAGGGTAAAACATAATCAAACGTATAGTCAATATAAAAAGCTGACAGATATTTCCTGCCAGCTTTTAAACTGTTGTGCTATTTTAAGAATAATTAATATCCCGGGTTCTGAACAAGATTAGAGTTAGCATCAATCTGACTTTGAGGTACAGGCCATAACTTCACATAATCAGGTGAAACCTCATCTTTCTCCCATCTTGGATCCAGGTATGTACCAAACCTGATCATATCTGATCGGCGGTGTCCTTCTGCATAAAGTTCGCGGCCACGCTCTGCTAATAATTCTTCAAGGGTTAATCCGGCAATAGGATCAGCACTTGCTCTAGCTCTAACTTCGTTAACCAAAGCTTCTGCATCGCCCGTACTTCCTCCGCTTCTCAAAAGTATTTCCGCTTTCATCAGCAGCAAATCTGCATATCTGAAAATCGGAAAATCATTACTCATATACCTTGGACTGCCTTCAATGAACGGCCATTTTGCAACTCTTGTACCGGCTTGCCTCAGACAACTGGGCTCAAGCATGTTTATTTCAGGTGTCAGGTTCAAACCCGGACCATCCGGATCGAATGGAATATTTGGGAATGCTTCATAGCTGGGATCTTCAATTTGATTTCCTTCATTGTCATATTGTGGCCCGCTTAATAAACCATTCCTGCGTAAATCGGTTGAATCAAACGAATTAAATATTGATTCCTGGAAACATACACCATTCCATGGACCGCTTTCTAATTGATACTTATCCTGAAGGTTGTAATGGAGCGTGAACAGATGTACCTCGAATCCTTCAGCTAATATCTGGTCATACGGAACACCAATAATATGTTCAGGTGAACTGGTAGCATCTCCCACAAAATTTTCAAAATAATCTGCTTCAAGGCTGTAAACTCCATCGTCTATTATTGCATTACAAGCTTCAAGCGCTTCAGTCCACCTTGATGCTCCTATATAAACCTCGGCATTCAGGTATAATTTGGCAAGGATCATTTGTGCAGCATAATAATTTATGCGGCTGTAAAATGAAAAACCTGTTTCTTTAGAAAGATTGTCAACCACAAAAGGATCTGTTAATTCACTCTCAATAAATTCAAAAACCTTTTGTCTTGGTTCGGTTGGTGGTTTGTAACCTGTTGGAACATCAAATGTTGGAATAATTGGAACATTGCCGTATATATCAATAAGCCATAAATAATATAATGCCCTTAAAGCTCTCAATTCTGACTGGGCCTGATCAGTATTTGCATCAACAGACTGGAATTGAAACAATAATAGATTAATTGTACTCACGCCCTCGAATAATATATTCCACCAGTGCGACATATAAGCATCTGTGGGTGACCATGTATGCCTGTGCCACCTGTGCCATTCGCCGCCATCGTACCAGTCACCGCCACGTTGAGGTACACACATCATATCTGTACCTGCATCCATACCAACCATTCCGTACTTATGGCCAACTAACCAGTACAAATTTGTATATGCTTTACCAAATACATATATTAAATTGTCAGGATTTTCAAATAATTTTTCACCTGTTAAGTCAGAATATACTTCTTCATCCAGATCGGTGCACGATTGATGCAGAATACCCATAAAGAAAACTATAGCTAATATTTTTAGTAATAATGATGCTCTTTTCATGATTATATAATTTTATAATTTCTTAAAATAATACGTTTATCCCTGCAGTAAATGATCGTGTGCTGAAGTAAGTTGTTTGCCTGTCAATACCCGGTGCCAGTGGGTTATCATTATCGTTTTTGTCTCCATACCTGACTTCGGGATCTACACCTGAATAACCGGTAATGGTAAACAGGTTTTGTCCGGAGACATAAAATTTAATACTGGTGACATATTTGTTTTCAGGTAAATTATAGTTGTAACCTATGGCAAAATTATCCAATTTGACAAAATCAGCTTTTTCAACATGAACATCGGAGTATTGTATGCCATCTTCAGTATCAATGTAATCGAGTGTAATACCCATTCCACTTTGCATATCAATTGTAATGGGATCTCCGTATCGGGCATTATTAACATTAACCAGAGAATGGCCGAATACACCCCGTAGGAAGAAATTTAAGAAGAAGTTTTTATATGTAAAAGTATTTCCCCACCCAAGGGTAAAATCAGGTAAGCCACTACCAACAATTTCATAATCATCTTCCGGATTAAAAACTCCATCACCATTTACATCTTTGTATATTTTGTTGCCTGCTGAATCAACACCCATATAAATCGGGGCAATTATCTGGCCTACATCATTCTTACCTACTGTATCACTGGCCAGGATAGTCCTTACACCGGTTAAGTTAGGTGCTCCGAGTTCTCCATAAAACCTGTCACTACCTGCTTCAATATATGGATTGGAAATATCTATCATTTTTGTACTGATGTAATAGGTAAAATTGAAATCTGTTGTCCATTTAAATTCACCGGATTGCAAAACCTTATAATTAATAACAAATTCCAATCCCGAGTTTTCCAGTTCACCCACATTCATCCATTTTTTGTCAGTAAAATGCGGTGGTGCAACAGGAACGTCATATTCCAGTATCAAATCTGTACCGTTACTTTTAAAATAATCAATTGAACCACCGAGTCTGTAATTCAACAAGGCAAAATCAATTCCAAATCCAAGTTCCTTTTTAACCTCCCATTTAAGATCAGGATTTGGGTTCCGTACCGGTTCAAAAGACTGTATATATTCACCCTCGTAAAAGAAATTTCCACCCTGAGCTACATTCCATAGATCTTGAGCGAAATATGGATCTTTTGGCAGGTTGCCCGTTTCTCCATAACCTCCTCGTACTTTCAACCTGTTTACTTGAGGGATTTCAACCCACCTTGTAATATCAACGCCTGCACTGATTCCCGGAAAGTTTCCCCATTTGTTGTTTTCTCCAAACATGGTTGAGCCATCCCTCCTGAAGTTAGCTGCCAGGAATATTCCATCATCCCAATTCAGATTTAGCCTTCCGAAAAAGCCAACCAGTTTATTCCCTTTTTTATAACTATCAGCTGAATGTTCGTTGGCGATTATATCTGAAGCTGCGCCAAGATTGTTATAAGTGAAGCCATCTGTCAGGAAACCTTCACCGGCAGCCTTATACCAGTCTGTTGTTTCTTCCTGGTAAGAATAACCGGCCAACAATTTAACATTTAATTTCTCAACGAAATCCTTTTCAAATAAACCGGTAATTTCAAACATCTGGCGGTAGCGGTCTTCGGTTTCTTTTCTTGCATATCCATTGTGTGTTTTATTTTTGTCTCCATTCGTTGCATTAAACAGGCTGTTTTTGTATGTGTAAAATCCTTTCAGATCGTTTCCTCTTGAAATGCTGTAGAATGTGCTAACAGTGAGCCAATCCACAGGTTTTAAGTCGGCTTTTAAACTTCCGATAATTTCCTGTTTTTTTCCTTCCTGTATATTTTGTTCGTTAACAGCCACAGGATTATAAAATGAAAATGCATC
>JAIOTR010000148.1 GCA_021106665.1 Bacteroidales bacterium | reverse complement strand
CCTTTTTGTACATAAACTTCTGCCAAATTGGAATATACAGAAAGAAACTCTCCATGACGGATCATGATCACATAATTATAATTGGGAATGGACATAACACGGGTGACCTCGCCACTAAAAACGGCTCTCGCTTTTGAATCTCCATCGGTCAGAATATCAATGCCATTGTTTTTGGTCTTGACATATTTAAGAACCGGATGGGCATGCTCACCAAAAGTGCTTGAAATAATACCCCTTTCAAGCGGCCAGGGCAATCCCCCTTTGTTCAATTGAAAATCTGACGAAAGTTGAACTTCTTCGGGAGTAAGTGCAAAACTGCCTGTTTTAGTAGTTCCTGTCTTTTTTGAAGCCAGCCTGATCTCTTCAGCGATAATTTTTTCAATCTCCTTTTGAAGTTTTTTAGCTGACTTTTCCCTGTCCTTAATTGTAGCTAATAACTCCTTTTCCTTTTCATTCAAATTTTTGATGGTAGAGTTTTGCTGAATTTTTACATAGGCAAGCTGGTCCCGCTCATCCTCAAGCGAACTAAGAAGAGCCAGCTTTTCAAGTTTAAGATCTTTCAATTCACTTATGGTTGTGTCAATTTCCTGTCGTGTCTGTTCAATCAAGGCTGCCTGGGTTGTACGATAAGCAGTGTATTGCTGAAAGTATTTCAGCCTTTTGTACGCCTGGTTAAAATCTCTTGAAGAAAAAATAAACATCAGCCTGTCATAAGAGTTTCTGTTCTTATATGCATAATATATCATGGTTGCATACTCTTCCTTGAGCTTTTCAAGATCGCTTTTAAGATCTTTTACAATTTCATTATTCAGGTTGATCTGATCATCAACGGTTTTAACCTCTTCATAGATATTTTGAATCAGTTTTTCGCGGATTGAAATCTGACGTTTTAATATAACGAGCTGGTTGAGTGTAACTTTTTTTGATTTCTTTGTCTCTTTGAGAAGTTGGGAGTTGTATTGTATTTCTTCTTCTATTTTCTTCTTGTCATTTTGCAATTTGGATTTTTCGTCATCGGATTGAGCAAAACTGAAGTTATAAATGAAAAAAAACAAACATGTAACAATAAAAAAAATCTTCCTATTTCTAAAAATTAAACTCATGCTGTATTTTCAAAATCTGATCTCAAAGGTAAATCAATAAAAAATACGAGTGTACTTTGAGGAAATTTTAAATGGAAATTGAATCGGCGAATTGATCCTTATTTTTGAATAATCCAACTCCACAGAAATCGGTTTTTCAGCTACAAGATTATAGGTAACATGATACGGGAAAAGTTGTTCTGATACCGGGTGAAAGTCAGAATAAGAAGCCTCCAGTTTTTTATGTTCTTTTTTAATCTCTTTGATTTTCATTTTGGTGATTTTGAAAGACTCTGGACTTAGAAAAATATTTTGCAGAAATATTCTCTCCTCATCCTGTTGTGTAATGACATGCTTTTTCAGCTTTCGCCTATCACCTGTAACAAGGTGGTATTCTTTACTATCGTAGGTAGCACGAAATTTACCATTTTCATAATAGGTAAGATCATTTCCTAATAAGATGGATTGCAAAACATCATAATCAACATTTGAATCAAGGAAATCATTTACCAAATAATAGTCTCCAACGAAATAATTTTTATTTATCCTATTGATATATTTTACCGAGTCTGTAGTAATAATCAATCGGGCCATTTCAATACCAAGCATAGGTGAAAATGTAATCCAGATCAAACTATCTTTGCGCATTCGCAATTGCCCGGTAAGTGAATTTTTCTTCTTATCAATAACTATTTCGAGCTTAAATTTTGCCTGGAACCAGTCAAACTTTAATTCATTTTCTTTCAGCTTTTCAAATATATATTCAGCGCCATATTCCTTTATAGGCTCTTTGATGATTGACCTGGTTGTCTTACATGAGGCAAGAAATAAGATAAAAAATATCAATAGTAAAAAGGATGGAAGTTTCCCTGATAAAAAACTTTGGATGATATTACTATTTGGGGAAGAGATCATTTGAAAGGATTAATTCTATTCAACGAGTTCTTTTTTTTCAACCTTTTCTTCAAGAAATTCCGAACCTGTACCTTTGTCTTTAGCCTTTATCCAATATTTATAAGCTTCTTCCATGTCACCAAGCTGCCACAAAACATCACCATAATGCTCCAGAAGCACCGGACTCGCTTCATCTTCATTTTCAATGGCTTTACCAATCCAAACTTTTGCCTCTTCGTAATATCCCATTTTATAAAGTACCCATCCGTATGTATCCTGGTTCGCCGGACTGTTGGGCCTTAATTCAGTTGATTTTTTCGCCATCTTAGCTGCCTTTTCCAGGTTTTCATTCCTTAGCGAAAGATAATAAGCATAGTTATTTAATACATAATCATTTTCGGGATCACGTTTTAAGGCTTCTTCATATGCTTCATCCGATTTTGAATTATCCTTCAGTTGATTATAGGCATCGCCGAGGTAAGAATAAATCTGAATTTCCATAGGGGTATTGTTAACAATGAATTTCATGCCCCTTGTCAAAATCGCAATACATTCATCCCAGTTTTTTTTCTGGTAATAAGCGCCTCCGGCAAAAAGATATGGGATGGGTTGCTCAGGAAATAGCTCAATGGTTTTGAGACTTTCTTCAAGCATAGCATCAACATCATTCAATTCAGATTCTGTAAACAGCAATTGCTCCCAAACCAAATATTTACTGCTATCCATTAAAATTACATTCCTGAATGCATCCCTTGCGGCTTCATATTGTTTATCCTGAAAAAGAAAATCTCCATACATCGAATGTGACTTGGGATCATCCGGGTGTGATTCAACCAATAATTCAGATAATTCAAATGCCTGACCTTTCAGATCAGTGTAAATTTCATTAATGGTATAGTATGTCAGTAAAATCTGAATCTTCGAATCAATATCCAGGTTCGGATTACCAAATCCTAATTTTAATTCTTCAAACGCTTTTTCTTCTTCTCCATTCTTCCGGTAATAGTCAGCCAGGGAAATGTGAATATAAGGATTATCAGGATCGATCTCGGTTATCTTCTGATAAGCCCATCCAGCTTTTTCGTTCATATCATTGGCAAGGCAAATTTCAGCCAGAACAGCATAATATTTACTCTCGTTTGGATAATGTTCTATCAGTTTTTCAATTTCTAAAATCGCTT
>JAIOTR010000366.1 GCA_021106665.1 Bacteroidales bacterium | reverse complement strand
TGAATGATAGTTAAAAGAAAAGAACAATCAATAGAAACATTAAGGGGTATTGCTATTATCCTTATGGTTGCGGGTCATGTAATTGGGCATAGAGCCACATCAGGATTAAAAGTTGATGATGATTCCCTTTGGCGATATTTCTACTATTCGTTCGAGTATTTACGGATGCCTTTGTTTACAGCCATTTCAGGTTTTGTATATGCTTTGAAACCGGTTTCAAAAGAATTTGTATTTAAATTTTTGAAAGGAAAATCAAGACGAATTCTCCTCCCATTCGTTTTTGTGGCGACATTACAATATACGATGAATGCATTTGTTCCTAATGTTAACAATCCGGTTGTCATGACTGATATTTGGAAAATCTATTTATTTTCTTACGGTCAATTTTGGTTTTTACAAGCATTGTTTTTGGTATTCATTACAGTAGTGCTGCTTGAAATAAACGATGTAACAACAAAATTCAAAGGATGGCTGATAAGTTTTATCATTGCAGCATTACTTTTATTATTAGTTAATCCAAATTTTAAAATAGCACTATTCAGCTTTAACCGCTATTTATATTTATTACCATTTTTCCTTTTAGGGATTGGAATAAACAGGTATTCTGATTTACTATTCAAAAGATCCGTATTAATAACAGGAAGCATCCTACTGGTTATTGGAATTACAATACAGCAATTAAATTGGTTCAATATCTTCAATCTTGAACATGGCAGGTTTGGACTACTCGGTGTTTTTGTAGGATTAACAGGAATATGGTTAATATTTTATATTAGAAAACCAAACAGATTTTTAGCATGGTTGGGTTATTATTCATACGGCATATATCTCTTCCATGTATTTGGAACGGCAGGAAGCCGGATTATATCCAAATGGTTAGGAATAGGAAATCTAATGATGTTATTTATTATAGGGATGATCTTTGGCCTCGGTTTGCCAATACTAATAGAATTGGTTCTGTTAAAAAGTAAAATTCTTCGCAGGTTATTCCTGGGATTAAGATAAGGTTAACCATTTCTATTGATAGAAAATTTCAAAGTATTATTTTTGTAGAAAAACTTCCTTGACGCAAAACATTTTAAATAAACGGAAAATAATTAATGACCCTGTTTATGGTTTCATAAACATACCAGATGATCTCATTTTTGATATAATTGAACATCCCTATTTTCAAAGACTCCGAAGGATTAAACAATTAGGATTAACACATCTGGTTTACCCTGGAGCACTGCATACACGATTTCAACATTCATTAGGGGCAATGCACCTGATGCAAGAGGCAATAACTGTACTTAAATCTAAAGGTCATAAAATTCAACCCATTGAGGAACAGGGAGCATTGATTGCTATTTTGCTTCATGATATTGGCCATGGACCATTTTCACATGCACTTGAAAATTCAATAATAGATAAATTAAATCACGAGGATATCTCCTTAATATTAATGCACCAGTTTAATGATGAATTCAAGGATAAGCTTTCATTGGGCATTGATATTTATAACCATAATTATAGCAAGAACTATTTAAGTCAATTGGTTTCAAGCCAGCTGGATATGGACAGGTTGGATTATCTTAAACGAGATACTTTTTTTACGGGTGTATCAGAAGGTGTTATCGGAACAGAAAGAATTATTAAAATGCTGAATGTTTCGAATGATCAACTTGTTGTTGAAGAAAAGGGCATCTATTCACTTGAAAAATTCCTTATTGCCCGTCGGATTATGTACTGGCAGGTATATCTGCATAAAACCGTTCTTTCAGCTGAGAACATGCTGGTAAAAATATTAAAACGCGCCGGCATTCTTGCCAAAAAAGGAATTGAGGTACCTGCAACTCCTTCCCTAAAATATTTACTTACAAACAATTTTTCTGAAGATGAGATCCAAAATAATCCTGATGTTCTTTCTCACTATACTCAGTTAGATGATTTTGATATTTTCACATCCATTAAAACCTGGGTGAATCATAAGGACGATATTCTTGCAAATTTAAGCAGGAGTTTGGTTAACCGTAAGCTTTTCAGATGTGAAATACAATCAGAACCTTTTGATTATTTCTATATAGAAGAAATTAAAGATAAAATTCAAAAGAAATTCAAAATTAATGATCAAGAATTATCATATTTCTTTTATAGTGACACGACTTCAAATTACGCTTACAATATTGAATCGGATAATATTAGTATTTTATCAAAATCAGGTAAAATGGCCGATTTGATTGAAGCTTCTGATCAATTGGATATTTCCATACAATCAACTGTTGTGACCAAACATTTTATTTGCTACCCAAAGGATGTTGATAATTACTAATAAATTAAGAACTAACACCTTGATATTTCTCTAAATTTGCAAGCTGTAATACCGACTATTATTTGAAATGCGTCTTTATCTCACTTCACTCCTAAAACCGCTTCAAATATATATCGGCATTAACCATTGTAGCTTTCAAAATATCTTTCAGATCATTTTGAAAAACAATTGGTAAAACATTCATAAAAAGAGATACATGGAGTTTTCAGCAAGTCAGATAGCAGAAGTAGTTAACGGAAAAGTAGAGGGAGATCCAAATGTTAAAATTAATTATGTTTCGAGGATAGAAGAAGGGGTACAAGGTACACTTAGTTTTTTGGCAAATCCAAAATACACACAATTCATTTACCAAACAGAAGCGTCTATAGTTTTAGTTAACAGTGGCTTTACGCCAGAAAAGAAAGTTAAACCAACACTTATCAGAGTAGATAATCCATATTTGGCTTTTGCTAAATTACTAGAGATGTATAATAAAATAAAGCTGAATAAAACCGGAATATCAGAAAAGGCACATATTTCAAAGTCCGCCTCCATTGGTAATAACGTTTATGTTGGTGAATTTGCATTTATAGGTGAAAACGCTAAAGTAAGTGATAATGTAAAAATATATCCACAAGTTTATGTGGGTGATAATGTAAAGATTGGGATAGACAGTACTCTCTTTGCCGGTGTTAAAATATACGCAGATAATGTGGTTGGGAATAATTGTATCCTTCATGCCGGAGCCGTTGTGGGAAGTGATGGATTTGGTTTTGCTCCGCAAGATGATAAAAATTACATGAAAGTTGCTCAAATCGGAAATGTAATTATTGAAGACCAGGCTGAAATAGGATCAAATACCACTATCGACCGTGCCACACTTGGCTCAACAATCATCCGAAAAGGAGCTAAAATAGATAATCTTGTGCAAATTGCACATAATGCTGATATTGGTGAGAATACCGTTGTAGCAGCTCAATCGGGTATTTCCGGATCAACTAAAATTGGTAAAAATTGTATGTTTGGAGGGCAGGTTGGTATCATCGGACATTTAACAATAGCCGATGATGTTAAAATTGCTGCTCAATCCGGAGTTGGAAAAAACATTGCTAAGAAGGGGGAAGTACTTCAGGGATCGCCGGCCTTTGAAATAAGTAAATACCGAAAATCATATATTCATTTCCGAAACTTGAATGACATCAGAAATAAACTGGATGAATTAGAGAAAAAAATCAAGGAAATAAATCTTGAGCAATAAGTTCAATGACTTATTCCAATTCAATCTCAACAATTTAATTAGTTCAGTTAATTATTTGGTTAATAGTTTTTTAGTGTTTTCAACTAAATTAATCGAAATATATTTATATTTGCCCGCTAATTATGAGTGGGAGACAAAAAACAATTGCCAGGCAGGTATCAGTTTCTGGAAAGGGATTGCACACAGGTGTTGATGTAAAGCTTACATTTAATCCTGCACCTGATAACTTCGGAATTCAATTTCAAAGGGTTGATATTGAGGACAAACCTATAATTAAAGCCGATTGTTCATATGTTGTGGATACAAATCGTGGTACTACGATTGGTGAAAATGGTACGAGTATTTACACCATCGAACATGTGATGGCAGCCATAAAAGGAATGGACATTGATAACATTCTGGTTGAGATTGATAATGCTGAAACGCCAATCATTGATGGCAGCTCCAGGTATTTTACTGAAGCCCTTAGCGAAGTTGGAGTTAAGGAACAGGAAACAGAGCGCGAATATTTTGAGCTGGATAAAGTGCTTTCGTACACTGATCCTGA
>JAIOTR010000098.1 GCA_021106665.1 Bacteroidales bacterium | reverse complement strand
TGATCATTGAAAGTAAACCTGGAACAATAAACAGATCAGAGGAATACATTATTGAGTCAGAAATAAGTGTAATTGATGAACCGGTTAGATTAAAAATATCGAAAAATAAACTATCCCAAGATTATACAATTCCTAAAAACAAAAAAACGGCCTCCTTTGATGCGGAGATTTTGCAATTTCCGATAGTAATCAGAAGGTGGAAAAAAGGAGACTATTTCTACCCTTTCGGAATGGAAAATAAAAAACTGGTGAGCGACTTTTTTATCAATAATAAATTTTCCATTTCTGATAAAGAAAATACCTGGATAATGACTTCCGGGGCTAAGATAGTATGGATTATAGGGCACCGTATTGATAACAGGTTTAGAATTTCGGAAACTTCAACTCAAATTGTTCAAATTGAAATTCAATATTGAATCATGTAGATTTTTAGATTATTTAACAGTCAACATGATGCAAAGAGTTAGGAAAGTCAGCTTAAATACTTACTTTTGCACAGCAATACAACTATTTAATTTTTGTATTTGTCTTAGAATTTCAAATGCAGAACAATTACTTAAAAAGCAGGGTTATATGAATAAATATTTGCTTTCAATCTTTGTAATTTTTCTTTTCACATTATCTTCTTTTGCTCAAATCTTAGAGCCGGTTAAATGGAACCTCAGTAAAAATGATATAGATAATAATGAATACGAGTTGGTATTTAAGGCCACAATTGAAGATACCTGGCACTTATATTCGCAACATGTACCCGAAGGTGGGCCTGAAAAGACTTCTTTTTATTTTTATGATATAGAAGGATTTGAATTCATTGGTGACAATGCGGAGATTGTCGAAGAGGAGTCGTATGATATTGAAAATAATATGGACTATATCGTTTCTTTCTCTGAACCGGAAGGGCATGAGGAGATGGATCCAAACTTTGATATGGTCGTAAAGTATTTTGAACATGAAGCTGAATTTACCAGGAAAATAAAACTCTTGACAGAAGAACCTTTGACCATTTCCGGGTATGTATATTTCATGTGTTGTGATGATTCAAAGTGTTTACCACCCAATGATGAGAATAAATTCAATTTTGCCTTTAATGGTGCAGTTATTTCGGAAGATCTGCAAACTTCAGAAGAGGCATCGCCAATAGTTGAAACAGGACAGATTATTACAACGGGAGTAATTGATACATCAGAACCTGAAATAACAGACTCTTCGGCAGGAATGACAAGTGCTTCAATGTGGGACATTATCATCGAAGCGATCATATGGGGGTTTGTTGCACTTTTAACACCTTGTGTTTTTCCCATGATCCCAATGACGATCACATTTTTTATGAAAGGCGGGGAAAATAAACGAAGAGGGCGAACTCAAGCTTCTGCTTATGGTATTTCAATTGTTTTATTGTATACTTTACCAATTGCCATAATTATTTTAGTTACTTATTTTGTTGGAGGAAAAACCATTACAGCTGATATTTTCAACTGGCTGGCAACACATTGGATTCCAAATATTATGTTCTTCCTTATATTCATGTTATTTGCTGCCTCATTCCTTGGGATGTTTGAGATTGTATTACCCAGCTGGATGGTAAGTAGCGCTGATTCAAAAGCTGATAGCGGTGGAATTGTAGGTGCATTTTTTATGGCCTTGACACTGGTGCTGGTATCCTTTTCCTGTACGGGACCCCTTGTAGGTATGGTGCTGGTTAAATCGGCGCAGGGGGCAATATTTGAACCCATATTTGCCATGCTGGCATTTTCAATTGCATTTGCATTGCCTTTTACCCTCTTTGCCTTTTTCCCAAGTTGGTTACAACGGTTGCCAAAATCAGGCGGATGGCTGAATTCAGTCAAAGTGGTGTTGGGCTTTATTGAAATAGCATTGGGTCTCAAGTTTTTGAGTATTGCAGATCAAACATACCATTGGCATATTCTGGACAGGGAAATTTATCTGGCTTTCTGGATTATAACGTTTACTTTACTGGGATTTTATTTGCTTGGCAAACTTAAATTCAGCCATGATTCTGATATGAAATATATCCCCGTTCCTCGTTTAGGATTAGCCATAATTACATTTGCTTTTGTAATTTACTTAGTCCCGGGAATGTTCGGCGCTCCTTTAAAAGCCTTATCAGGATACCTGCCTCCTCAACAATCTCATGATTTTGATTTGAATGCCATTATCAGGGATAATGCTAAAGCCGTTTCCTTTTCGGGAATTTCAAATGATGAATCTTCAGATTTATGCGAAAGTCCTATTTATGGCGACTTTTTGCACTTGCCTCATGGATTGGAAGGATATTTTGATTACGATCAAGCCATGGATTGTGCAAAAAAAACGAATAAACCGCTGTTTGTTGATTTTACAGGACATGGTTGTGTGAACTGTCGAGAAATGGAAGCCAATGTGTGGTCTGACCCGGCTGTGCTGAAAAAATTAAGAGAGGATTTTGTTGTTGTTGCCCTTTACGTAGATGATAAAACAAAACTACCAAAAGATGAATGGGTCACTTCTGAATATGATGGTAAAGTAAAAAAGTCCATCGGTAAGATTTTTGCTGATTTCCAAATTGCAAATTTTGGCGTAAACGCCCAGCCATATTATGTTTTACTCGATCACAACGCTAAACTCCTAAATGCCCCCAGGTCTTATGATAAAGATGTTCAGGCATTTGTTGAATTTTTAGACACTGGTCTTAAAAAATTTAAGGCTGGCGAGCATCTTTAACAATTATTTAACAATTTTCACAGGTGCTTTACACCTGCCACGCCTTTTTTCTATGCAATTTCAATTAAATTTGCATGAATTGGAAATACTAACTATAATTTACTACAGATGAGAACTATTTTTCAATATAGATTATTCTTACTTTTCAGTTTTACCTTTTTCATATTTATTGTCACCAGGGGTCAATCTTTTGTTGACATTAATGCTGGATTACAAGGGATTTCAAATAGTAGTGTTGCCTGGGGCGACTATGATAATGACATGGATATGGATGTTTTGATTTCAGGAGAAATATCCGGAGGCGCAGCTATAACCAAACTATACAATAATGATCAGGGTACTTTTAATGAAGTTGTTTCTGATTTTGTTGGATTAAGAAACGGTTCAGTACAATGGGGTGACTACGATAATGACGGTGATCTGGATATATTAGCAACAGGTGATAATTCGGAGGGAAGTACTTTTATATATAAGAATGAGAATAATGAATTTATTGACATCAATCCTGGAATTGAATATTTCGGTGATTATAGTTCTGCTTATTGGGGAGATTACGATAATGATGGCGATCTTGATGTTTTTATCACCGGGGGTTGGAATTCTAAACTGTATAGGAATGATGGTCAGGATAATTTCGTTGATAGTGAAAATGAATTTATGGCCTTGAGTAGTAGTAGGGCTTCATGGGGTGATTATGACAACGATAGAGACATGGATTTACTGGTTACAGGTGATACAGGTGGTGGTATGAAATTATATTGTTACAAAAATACTGACGGAGTATTTGAAGAAATTGAATTTGCAAACATGGGATTGGCGTCAGGGTCTGTGGAATGGGGTGATTACGACAGTGATGGAGATCTGGACATTTTGATTATGGGTTTTGATGATTATATTGAGCCAAAAGCTAATATTTTTCGGAATGATGGAAACCATATTTTTCATAATATATATTCAGGCTTACCTCCGGTAACACTGGGAACTGCAAGTTGGGGCGATGTTGATAACGATGGGGATCTGGATGTTCTTATAACAGGCAAACTGGCAGGATGTGGGGTATTTGCTTCTTCGATTCACAAGAATATGGGAAATGACATTTTCAATGATATATCGGCTGGATTAGAAAGCGCTGAAAGAAGTGCAGCTGCATGGAGCGATTTTGATAATGATACTGATCTTGACCTTATTCTAACAGGTAGCAATTATAGTGGTAGTAAATTCACAAATATTTACCGAAATGACATGAGCCTTCCGAATATTATGCCAATTGCACCCGATAACCTTTCCTTTGGTTTTAATGATAACGAGGTTATTTTATCATGGGATCCTGGATATGATGCACAAACACCGGAAAACGGACTGAGTTATAATATCAGAATTGGTACGTCACCACAGGAATATGATAATATGTCACCCATGTCGCATATAGAAAACGGATTTCGGAAAATAAATGCTTTCGGAAATGTAGGGCAATCAACTTCCTGGAAAATAAATGAACTGGAACCGGGAATAACTTACTACTGGAGTGTCCAAACTATTGATAACACTTTTCAAGCTTCAGAGTTTTCAGATGAACAAAGTTTTTATTTAACATATACCGAAATAAACAAGAATTTTTATGATGAACCTCACGTAACATTTCATCCAAATCCAGCAAAAAATCATATCTACTTTAAAACTCCCGGTGTTGTTGTTAATTCCATTTCTGCTGAAATTTATTCATTAACAGGAGAGAAAATCAAGCCGCTTCAGGTAATGGATACTGAACGGATTAATATCTCGGAACTAAAGAAGGGTGTTTATCTTGTTCGCACCAATCTGAACGGCAATCAATATACTGAAAGATTGATCGTTAAATAAACTTTACAATTCCTTAACATAGGGTAATAAAGTATTTTATACTTTTGCCTGCTATTTATGTTTTAACGTAAAACATTTGCATTATCCAATATAAAATTATTCTGTTAATACCATATTAACTAGTACAAAAAACTAAATTTATAAACGTAGCAAACAAATTATTTAATGAGTAAGATAAGATTAGGTTTAAAAGGATTTGGTGAGATTCCAAGACATATTTACAGAATGTGTCTTGAAGATGACCAGATTGAGGTAGTTGCAATTTCCGACCTGGGACGTCCGGAGATTCTAACTTACCTGATTAGTGCCGAGACAAAAGGCAAATTCCATCCCAGGCTTGAGGGAAATTTTCTTGTATCTCCCAGAGGCAAAGCAAGATTTATTGGAGGTGGTGAATCCGGAAAAGTTCCCTGGGATATGTTTGATGTAGACATAGTTGTTGATGGAACATGGTCATACAGATCGAAAGCTGACATGCAAAAACATATTGATGCAGGAGCAAAACGTGTAATGCTAACTTCCGTTCCTACAGAAATTATTGACAGGGTCGTAATACAGGGGATCAATGATCATACAATAAAATCCTCTGATAAATTAGTCTCTGCCGGCTCAGCTACGACAAACGCAACTGCTCTCATGCTTAAAATTCTTTCAGATAATTTCGGTATTGAATATGCGATGTTTAGTTCTGTTCATTCCTATACTTCCGATCAACCATTGAGGGATAAAGCAGGAACAGATTTCAGAAGAAGCCGGTCAGCTGCTGAAAATATTATTCCTATTGATACGGTTGCACCAAGATGGATCGAATATATCTTACCTGAATTAGAAGGTAAAGTGGAAGGAACTGCAATGAATGTACCTGTACCTAACGGATCGCTATTAGATCTAACCACAATATTAAAAAAAGGAATCAAGATTGACGATTTAAATACTGTGATGGAAAAAGCAGCCAAAAAGCTTCCAAATGTCATTGAGGTTATGAATGATCCTATTGTTTCAACAGATGTAATTGATAACAGCCATTCCATTGTGTTCGATAAAAAAGCCAGCATGCTTTCACCGGTCAGGATGGTTAAAACCCTGACATGGTATCATAGCGCCTTTGCTATGGCTGCAAGAATAAAAGAGCTGATTTTGGCATATGATAAAATTGATAAGAAAGGAGGTGTAAAATGAGAGTAGCAATTAATGGTTTTGGTAGAATTGGCCGTTCGGTTTTCCGCATTTTAAATAGCAGAAAAGATATTGATGTTGTTGCTATCAACGACCTTTTTGATAATGAAGTACTTGCCTATCTCCTGAAATACGACTCTGTAATGAAAGGATTTGGACAGGACATTCAATTGAAAGGTGATCAGCTAATTACACCCAATGAGACTGTAAAAATGCTTGCAATCAGGGAGCCGGATAAATTACCCTGGGAAGAGCTTAATATTGATGTAGTGGTTGAGGCTACAGGTATCTTTCGCACCCGTGAATCATTAGAACCGCATTTAAAGGCAGGTGCTAAACGTGTAATTCTTACTGTTCCGGCTAAGGATGAGATTGATTTCACCGTTGTTTTAGGGGTAAACGAAGAAGGCTTGAAACCTGAGCATAGAATAATTTCAAATGCCAGTTGTACAACAAATTGCCTTGCACCAATGGCAAAAGTATTGCATGATAATTTTGGCATCATTGAAGGTCTCATGACTACTACTCATGCTTATACTAATGATCAGCGTCTGGCTGATGTTCCTCATAAGGACTGGCGTCGTGGCCGTGCTGCTGCTGAAAATATCATTCCAACTACAACAGGAGCAGCAAAAGCTGTGGGTATAGTCATTCCTGAATTAAAAGGTAAACTGGACGGTATGGCTTCAAGGGTTCCTGTACCTGACGGATCAATTGTTGACCTAATTGTTGAAGTTCAAAAAGATGTTACAGTTGAAGATATTAATGACGCAGTAAGAAAGGCATCTAATACCGCTCGATTTAAGAATGTTCTTTTATATTCAGAGGAAAAATTAGTCTCCTCTGATATAGTAGGGAATTTGTATTCTTCAATTTATGATGCTGAATTTACCAGGGTACTTGGTAAAAGGATCGTTAAAACCCTGAACTGGTACGATAATGAATGGGGATATTCAAATAGGGTTGTTGATTTAATAGGAATTCTAATGGATTTTGACAAATAGCAATAGCAGACTATAATTTTTTTAAAGGAGGGGGCTATTCCCTCCTTTTTTATTTTATCTCAGCAAGGTAATTGATCCTCTAAC
>JAIOTR010000454.1 GCA_021106665.1 Bacteroidales bacterium | reverse complement strand
GGTTAAAATTATTGGCTCTTTTGTTTGATCGGGTTATGATGACGGTTTGGTCTAATCCCGATTTGGAGTAAGCTTCGTTAAGTAAGTCTTCCAAATCTTCTCCAGTTATTTTGATGATGTCATCAAACTTCGATGTAACAATTAAACTTCCCTCAGAATTGCCTTTAATTTTTTTCCTGATATTTGTTGCATTGGCCAATATCCCCGATTCCATTGATTGCCTCACGACATCAGTAAGTTCAGATGTGTATAATTCCAAGCTATACGAGCGATTTAAAAAATCAATATCAAGCGCAGGGCTAATATTCAAACCTACCGGTGGCAACTGAGCTGTATCGCCCAAAAGTATCAGTTTGCAATTTTCGCCATTATAGACATAGTTAAAAAGATCCTCTAATAAATTTCTTGTTGAAAACAATGTCCACTCCTGTGACCGGGAATTATCAGGAATCATAGAAGCTTCATCAACTATAAAAATGGTGTTGGTGTGCTTATTTTCGGATAATATAAGTTTTGATGACCCATCGTATCCGGTAGATAAAAAGTAAATCTTCTTGTGTATTGTAAATGCCTGTTTGCCGGAATAAGCAGAAAAGACCTTGGCAGCCCTGCCTGTTGGAGCAAGTAGTACAGACTTTTTCTTAACTCTATAAAGATGTTTAACAAACAAACTTAAGATGGTCGTTTTTCCGGTGCCGGCATATCCTTTAAGAACGAATAAAGATTTTTGTTCTTTGTTTATGATAAAATCCGACAACTTATGTATCAATTGCAACTGGGAATTTGTTGGGGTGTAAGGAAATTCGGAAATTAGCCGGTGTGCAAACTGATCTTTATCCATCTATCACAACTATATTAACCTTAACATCAATAGTACTGATTTTTTAAAAAGGGTAACCTATCCCAAGATTATAAACCGGATGGAACCAATCTTCGGAATTACCAATAACCCATCTGCTTCCTTCGGGTAAAGCCGGGTCTTTCAGCCTTTGAGCAACATCAACCCTGAATATAAAATAATTAAAATCAAGCCTGACTCCCAATCCAAAATCCATTGCCAGTTCTGTTGCAAATGTTTTAAACTCAAATTGTCCTCCTGGAAAGGTTTCATTTTCTGAAATCAGCCAAATATTTCCAATATCGTAAAACAATCCTCCTTTCAGTACTTTATAAATTCCAAATCTATATTCAATGTTCGCTTCAAACATAATATCTCCAACCCGTTCAAGATTAGCATTTGTATTTGGATAAGCGCCCGGCCCAAAAAATCTAAGGGGCCATGCCCGCATTCCATTGGCGCCCCCACCATAAAATCCTTTTTCGAATGGAATATCGATTGAATTCCCATAAGGCACTGCAACACCTAATGCCGCACGCGTAGCAATACTGTGATTTTTATCAAACATAAAATAATACCTAAAGTCAAAATCAGTTTTTACAAATTGGGAATATCGAATACCAAAAACTGTCTGAAATCCCTCTTCATTTTTTTTAGCATCGGTTAGATTCACAATCAAATTAAGAAAATTCCCTGAAGTTTCAATGTTCCCCCTGAAATAAATAAAATTCTTTATCTTATTTATTTCCTGATTGTTAAAAATATAACTGTATCTTAAACCTAGAATTAAATGGTCGGTATACTGGTTCCTGAACCTTTCTGATTCTCCTGCAAGGATTGAATCGAAGTAGGCAGTATTATTCACCTTAACCAGATTTATATCAATAGGATATAAAATATGACGTGCAAAATTTGATTCTGACCATTCATAGCCAAATGTAAGGTTTGTAATAGTACGTTTGTACTCAAGCCTGTCCTGAAAATTATAACCAAGGCTAATGCTTGTTATGGGCCTGAAATACCTTGAAAATATATCCTGATTTATTGGAGCCAGAAACTTTGGGACGTATAATGTTGCTTGAACTCCGGCTTCATAAGTATTAAAGAAAAGAAATTTCCTATCCTCCAACTCCTCTGAAGTTGTTCCCCCTTCCTGCGCTTCCATTGCTCCTTTGAATCGTACATAAAAAATTTCACCTCCTCTGAATAAATTTTTATTTTGATACACAAAATATCCCCCTATCCCAAGGTCACCGCCTGTATTTGTTCCCTCTGCTTCTATTGAGTAGGAATGCACCGGTTTTCTTGTTAGTTGTACGGTACAATCAAGGTAGTTATTCCCAGAAGCTGAATCTTCTTCAGACAGACTTTCCCTGAAAAAAATATTTACATATTTATACAATCTCAGATCATTTATTTTTCTGAAAGATTGTTGTGCATCTGTTACATTGTACTTTTCATCTTTTTCAATAAACATCGATCGGGAAATTACTTTAGGTTTAATTTTCAAAGGAGCCTGATAAATAAGATTATAATCGTTAGGAATAGGGTCTCCTCGTCGATCCACTGATTCCACTAATGTATCTAATTGAATGGAATCTTCTTGAAATGATTTAAAATCGGGATAGATATATACATTATTGATGTAATAAACTTTATGATTTTCTTCTTTAAATTGCTGATTATCATTTGTGTCTGGGACAAGAATATTTTTAACAGTTAAAGTTACATCAATTTGATGGTTGTTTAATGCACTGTCGGCCTGATAAAATATATAATCCTTTGTAAAATTATAATATCCATTATTATTTAATAAATGTGCAATTCTCGATCGCTCTTTATCCAGTATATTTGAATTAAAAATGTTATTGCTTCGCAATTCTGTATTGTTAATATCAATATTAACCAGTTTCTTAATTGAATCATCAGGTATTTCATAGTGAATATTTCTGATTCTATATGGTTCGGATAATGATACCAGGTAAGTAACATTTTTTACTCTTCTTTTTTTGTATTTAATTGTATAGTCAATACTTGAATTAAAAAATCCCTGGCCATTCAAATATTTTCCCATCTGATCCTTCGTTTCGTCAACCAAAGACAAGTCAAAAACCACTGGGGGTTCGCCT
>JAIOTR010000033.1 GCA_021106665.1 Bacteroidales bacterium | reverse complement strand
GCATACTCGCTTATACCGATCACAAAATCCCGCATTTCCCGTTTATAATAGGTATCGGATGAATAATTATCATCTTCATCATCATCGTTGCAAGAGAAGAAAATTATTATAATTGCCGAAATAAAAATCATTTTTCTCATTTTACTTGTTTTTAATTAATGTTTTATATTTATCTAACATTGACACTAACGGCCCAATGGGTATAGTGCGTACCATTCAATTCTATAATTTTATTTTATTTATAATTCAATTATAGTTTTAGTTTCAATTTTAGTTCTTAATAAAATTAGTTCAATTTTTTGTTTTAACTGGTTTAATTTAAATTATATCTTTTTACACGTATTAAAAATCCTAACACTAATAATTTAATATATTTCCAGGTACAGTTGAGGACTCTCTTCAGGCAAACCTAAATTCTCTGTAAATATCATTTAATTTATTCTGATAAATAGTTATACTGATTAACAATATAGCTATATTATACATTCAATTATCGTCGAAATGTCATGCTGTAAATATAATATAAATTGAGCAGAGATAAAAAAATTAATATAATATAAGTCTTCAGCTAAAAGATAAATCAAATAGGCAAGATACCTTTTGATTGTAGATAATTCATAAGTATTCTTCAGGCTGTATATCAGACCATTAAGCATATTTAAGCATATTCCTTTTAAATATATGGTCTTGGATTCAAGTCACCAGCAGATTACATAATATTCCAACTTTTTATTAGTAATTTGTATCTTTGTTTCTCTTGCGCCAGTTGCGTCAGTAATTTTACATAAATGTAAATATCACTAAAACAACGGCTTAACCTATTAAATATGAAAAAAGTGCACAATCCGGTCTTCCACCCGAAATAAGGCCGCCAAATATTGGCGGCCTTTGTGATTAATGTATATCTTAGCTTTTCCTTAATGTATTCTGAATCACATAAAAGAACAACAAATTAACGGTTGATATTTTATTAGGATTATTTTGTCTAAACTTTTTTCAGGCAAGGTAGCAAATACTGTGATTTAATTAACCAGTGGGTTTGCTTTGTTATAAAAAAACCCCGTCTTTTCAACGGGGTCATTTGGATATATTTGCGAAGATGTATACCCCCTCTGTGTCTCCACTTCGACGTGGCTCAGTGCTGGCTCCAGAGGGGAGAAAAGTACCTTTCTAACTGTTAATATTTTATTAATGTGTATGAAACAGATTTACCTCCTTTCACTTTTAATATCCCCTAATTTTCCCCTCTGGAGGGGGACACGGGGAGGTTAATCAGGTACCTGACTTTGTTTTGTTTTCATCTGTTTGTATTTTTACAACTGGCTGTTTATTATTTATTTTTGTTTTGTTACGATTTTTGGCTTCGCTTTCAATCCCGAAGCTTCGGGACCGCCAAAACTATTTACTCGTTTCAATTTAACCCCGCCCTGAAGAGACTGTGTGAAGACAAAGTTTGAGTTATATTTTTTTTTGCTACGGCATTTATGCCGTAGTAAAAAAATGAAACCAAATACTGGGCTTTAGCCATTAATATTAGCAAGTTAAGGGCTAAAGCCCAAGCTCTTTATGTTAATATATTCTACGGCATAAATGCCATAGCAAAATATTTTTTGTGTTTTTACACAGTCTTTGAAGGACGGGGCTATTAAGTAATACCATCAAATTTGGAATTTTATTTTATGTTTTATATTTCATGTTGATGGATTTCTGACACCATGACTCTTTTTAGTGAAGTTTTATACTCCCAAAACTAGTAAGTTCAATACCGCCATCGCGAAGTCGAATTCCATTAGAAGGGTCGCCACGTGTAAATAAACGCAGATTTAAACCATTTAAACCAAAAAATTGAATTGGGTGAGAAGAAGAACCTGTACCTGTGACTGTTACTCCGGGTAAAAACTGCAAATTCTGTCCTACACTGAAAATTGCATTTAAACCTGAGGCATCCATGTCGAAATAGCGATAGGGGAATGGTTGCATTGAGTATGTTCCGGTAATCAAGCTTCCTCCTAATGCGGTAACCGGTACAATATTTACAAGCATTAAATCGTCATAAAAACAAGGCAGTTCATCAAGTGTATACCACATATTACTATATTCAACCTGAGTCCAACAAGGATAATTAGTACTACTCATATTACCCCCTCCCCAACCAAAATTAATATGATATTGCCTTATTAATGGAGGTCCCAACTCTTGCCATCCGTCAACTACAACAGCATGGCCGCCAGGATATGATTCCAAATTAATTCCATATGCTATGGGACGGGATGCATTGATTTGAGCTTTAATTTCATTAAACCAAAAACTTGTATCGAAATCTCCCCTTTCTAACATTTCTACGGATGGGTCGAAACGAAATGTACTTACAAGTTGAGATTCTAAATCTGAAGTCTCACCACAATTACCATTCCACCAGTCGCAAAATATCCAAGCATATGAAGATGTACATCCATAGTTCATTTCTATTGCCTCCCCTACCTCTGCACAGAGTTCAGCAACCGCATCTATCTGTGCCTGGGTAGGAGGAGGATCATCAAAATCTAATGAATCAATCATATTTGGCCAATCATAAGGATCATCATATGGTTCTTCTCCGTACGGTGGCCAACTCCAATAATTCATGATTTGGGCCCCTGCGGTTGCGACACAACCAACTATTGCGTTGCCATTAGTATTTGTGCAGTTAGAGTCCGGACACATTTCATTATAAGGAGGCCCTTGTCTCCAACTCGATGTCAGTAACCAATCTCCCTCCTGATAACCATCCTTACCTGATGAACCTTTGGTTTTTTTTGTATAAGTACCGGGTATGTAACTATAAACCTGATCCCAGGCCTCCGAATAGTCAATTTCGAGTATCTCTTTTAGTTCCACGGAAGAAACAGACTCAATCGGGCCTAATTCAGTTTCTATAGCATTGATAATTTTGAGTGGAACATCATAGAATAAGTCAGGTAAACAATCATCAGTATCATTATAATAATTTCCTGTTTCTGAATAAAGTTTTACAGGTGCCAGTTCTTTTCTTATAGACACCAGTATGAAGCCTTTTGGTAAAACATGACAAAAATATCCAAGATTACGGCCATCTTTTTCCAAAGTTTTTACCGACAAGATGCTTGCATTTTCAGCATTACCCCAGGTTCCATAACTATCAATCACAATAGTTATCCAATTCTGAGCAATCGTAATGGCCTCTTCTTTAGTGACAACCTGACAAATAGTTGGAGTTATAAGTATTAGCATTATTAAAATGCAACTAAGTTTTATGATTTTAGTTTTCATTTTTTCCTCCCGATTAATGAAGTGTTACCAAAACCAAAATTTGTCCTTTTTTGCCTTTTTCGAGACTTTCCATGGCTTTGCCTAAAATAGCTCCGTGTGCATTTTCAAAGTCTGTAACTTTCATGGCAAATCCGGGAATGGAAGATGTTGTGAGCATATCACCGGGCTCAATATTTTCGGTGGTAGCAATGGTATTACAATAAACCCTGCCTGCAAGGGCAACATCACAATCGAACTCCTGGGTGCCGAGGCGCACACCCGATCCCAGTCCATTGGCGCCGGCAACTATCCCGGCCACAGTTTTGTCATAAGCAGTCTCACTGATCTTTAATTTGCCTGGGTTTTCCGGGTCGATGCAAAGGATGGCTCCGGGTTCGATATTTATTTTATCTGTAACATTAAATCCTTCGGCATAGTCAAGCCCTTTACCCAGTTCTATTGCTATATCACCTGTGTTGATATCCCTGATGGTTACATTCCCCTGCACGTCAAGCCTGCTTGCCGGAGTTGCTATGCCAATCCCAACATTGCCATTTTTCAGGACGGTAAGTGCGTTAATTGGATTAGAGGTTGAAGTACCCCTCCCTATCTCAAAGAGCGGATCAGTTTCCACCCAGGATGTGGGATTGCCACCGCCAACATTAAATCGCCCCATTACAACCGACTCACTACTCTCTGCATCTGTATAATAACCCATAGCTGTTGAATAGTCCCCTGTAGCTGTTGCATTATAACCCATAGCTGTTGAAACAGTACCTGTTGCATTTGTAATATTACCCATAGCTGTTGAATAGTGCCCTGTTGCATATGTAATATAACCCATAGCTGTTGAATAGTCCCCTGTAGCTTTTGCATTATTACCCATAGCTGTTGATCCGGATCCTGTTGCTTTAGTATTGAAGCCCATAGCAACTGAATAATCCCCTATATTAGCGTTATCCCAGTTTTCATTAGTTACCCTTCCAACTCGTAAAGCAGCCTTTGCAGGATACCACATCATCCGTGTTCCGGGGCCTTCAATTGGTATATCACCTGTTCCAAACTCACCTGTAAATAATACCCCATCGGTATCATCAACATGAAGCCCTGCTTCCGGGGCAGTTGTTCCAATGCCCACATTTGCATTAAAAGCAAGAATGTCATTATCAAACTCACCATAAATTAAAGGAGCTATTGTATCTGAGTTTTCGATGTAAAGTTTATTGGCTCCTGTTTCATTGTATCCTGCCTGGTATCCCAGGAATACATTTGCATCGCTGCCAAAATTAGTTTTATACCCCGCCTGATATCCCAGGAATACATTTCCTGATTTATTGTGGTAGAAATCTGACCTGCCGCCGGCTTCATATCCTATGATCGTATTATTTGAGCCTTGCTGGTTAGCGTAATTTGCATTTCTTCCAATTGCTGTGTTATAATTTCCTGTCTTATTTGCCATTAAAGCCAAGTAACCAATTGCTGTGTTATAATTTCCTGTCGTATTTCCAGTTAAAGCCCTGTATCCATTTGCTGTGTTCCCATATCCTGTCGTATCAGAATCTAAAGCCTGGTATCCTGTTGCTGTGTTCCTATATCCAGAAGTGTTTGCGGTTAGTGCTTCAATCCCAACTGCGACATTTTGGTTATCTGTGCCATCATCATCAGCTCCTGCACCTGACCCAAGAAAAACGCTGTTGCCTCCTGTTTTTCCATCTGAGAGATCATTGATCTCATTAACGCTTCCCCCTGCATAAGTTACCCAGTTTAATTCACCACTTCCATCGGTTTGCAATACCTGGCCGCTTGTACCATCCGTGGTTGGAAATTGATATGCATCATTTATATCAAAGGTTCCGTTAACTCTTAACAGGTTTGAACTGAAATCCCCATAAATTAATGGGGTTGGAGATTGTGAGTTTTCAATATAAAGTTTATTGTCGGTGGTATCATTATATCCTGCCTGATATCCCAGGAATACATTTCCTGATTTATTGTGGAGTGATGTTCCCCTACCGGCTTGAAATCCTATTATAGTGTTATTCGAACCTTCCTCGTTAAATAAATTTGCGGCCAGTCCATATGCTGTGTTAGCGTTTCCTGTCGTATTGGAAAGCAAAACATTGTATCCATTTGCTGTGTTATTACTTCCAGTAGTATTACTACTTAAAGCCCCGAATCCATTTGCTGTGTTTTGAACTCCTTCCGTATTGGAGAATAAAGCCTCGGCTCCATTTGCTGTGTT
>JAIOTR010000359.1 GCA_021106665.1 Bacteroidales bacterium | reverse complement strand
GTCTTCTGTCTTCCGTCTTCTGTCTTATGTCTATTTATCTTCAACCAATTCTTTATTCCTCGATCTTTGGATCCAAATAATAATTCCAACATCAATACGAGCCATTGGTGCCAATAGCATAAGTCCATTGTTTTTATCACCAAAATTACATACGCCGAGAGTTTCGATTACCGAATAGTGCCACATTGTTCCCGAACCTAAAAGTTCCCTGAAAAATGCAACTACAAGTAGTATCCATCCATAACCGATAGCATTTCCGATTCCATCCAAAAAAGCCGGCCAGGGCTTATTGCCCATTGCAAAAGCTTCGAGACGTCCCATGATGATACAGTTAGTAATGATTAAACCAACAAATACTGATAGTTGCTTGCTTACGTCGTAGGCAAATGCTTTCAGCACCTGATCAACCAAAATAACCAAAGAGGCAATAATAACTAACTGAACGATGATCCTTATCCGCGGAGGAATTGTATTTCTTAACAGCGAAATTATTACATTGGCAAATGCTAATACTGCCAAAACAGATACGGACATCACAAAAGCCGGTTCCAATTTAGCTGTTACCGCCAAAGCCGAACATATACCCAATACCTGGACAGTGATCGGGTTTTCCCGACTCAACGGATTAAATATAAGTTTTTTATTTTTCGGTGAGAACAATGGTTCTTTTTGTTTTATTTCTTCACTCATGTGTGTATGTTTTTTTTAAGACGTCTGATGAGTTTTTACTCGTCAGAGGACTTTAGACTTAATTTAATATATGATTCATAATTCTTTAAACAATCCTCTAACATAGCCGAAACGGAATTACATGTAATTGTTCCGCCCGAAATAGCATCTACTCCGTGAATTTGTTGATCCGCAGGCATTGTAACAATACCTCCTTTTACAACTTTTACTGATGTAAAATTATATTCATCATCAAAAATTGTTTTACCATTAAATTGTTTCTGGAAATCTGTTGTTGATATTTCAGCACCAAGTCCCGGAGTTTCACCCTTGTGCCCGAAAGTAACGCCGTATATGGTTTTAAAATCCTTCTCCAATGCAATGTTGCCCCATACAGGCCCCCACAATCCTTTTCCTCTTAAAGGAATAATGTAAAATGTTTTATCATCTTTATTACAAATATAAAGTGGGAAATTGGGTTCTTCTGCCTCTTTTCCTGCATCTAAAAATTCTTTCTTCTTCAGTTCCGTCTTCAGTTTTATTTCGAAAGGCCTTAAAGTTCCTTTTTCAAAATTTTGGTTTTTATAAATACTGGTTTTTTCGCCTGCCGAATTCAGAGCCAGTTCTTCAACAATAAATTTATCGTAAAGATCTTCGGCTTCATTTTTATCAGCATCAATATTCACCGATTTTAAAATCTCCATTATTTTTTCGGTACGGATATTCCTTTCCTGGTATGGTTTTAAAAATGATGCAGCAGAAGAAAGAATGGCAGCTACAATAATAACCATCACCGAGGCATAAATAAATATATATCTGTTTGTGAACATCTTATATGGTTTTTAATTACTTAAGCTTTTATTTTAATTCTTTTCAATCTTCTTTTAATATTAGATTCAACCACATAATGATCGATTAGTGGAGCAAATACATTCATAAGCAAAATAGCGAGCATCATTCCTTCGGGGTAGGCAGGGTTTACAACACGAATAATTACCGCCATTATTCCGATAAGGAAGCCGTAAATATATTTTCCTTTATTTGTTTGCGCTGCGGTAACCGGGTCGGTTGCCATAAACACGGCGCCAAAAGCAAAACCTCCCAATATCAGGTGATAATATGCCGGCAGGTTCATATAATCGTTAGCGCCGAAAAAGTTAAATATCAGTCCCATAATATATCCGCCTGCAAAAACCGAAAACATTACCCGCCAACTTGCAATACCTGTAAAAAGCAAAATTACAGCGCCTATTAAAATTGCCAGGGTTGATGTTTCGCCAACTGAACCCGGGATAAACCCAAAAAACATATCGGCTGCCGAAGGGAAATTATCAAAATTACCCACAAGGGCATCGCCAAGCGGTGTAGCTCCTGAGTATGCATCAGCTTTATCTGATATCCAAACTTTATCACCTGACATGTCCTGCGGATATGCAAAAAACAGGAATGCCCTGGCTGTAAGCGCCGGATTAAGAATATTCATTCCGGTGCCTCCAAAGACTTCCTTCCCTATTACAACCGCAAATACAATGGAAATGGCCAGCATCCATAAAGGGATATCCGGTGGCACAATTAAAGGGATCAACATACCGGAAACAAGGTAACCTTCATTTACTTCGTGGCCTCGATACTGGGCAAAAGCAAATTCAATTCCAAGTCCGACAACATAAGACACAATAATAATAGGTAGAACTTTTAAAAAGCCATACCAAAACTGGTCCCAGAATCCAACGGTTTCGCCAAGCGATAAAAAATGCTGATAGCCCGTATTCCACATTCCAAAGAGTAAAGCAGGAATCACTGCAACTACTACAACTATCATTGCACGTTTCAAATCAAACGTATCTCTTATATGACTGCCTTTAAATGTAACCTTATCAGGTACATATAAAAATGTTTCAAAGGCACCGAAAGTGGAATGGAGTTTCTCAAACTTACCCCCTTTTTCAAATTGCGGTTTTATTTTATCAATATATTTTCTTAATGCCTTCATTTATTTAGTTTGATGTTTGATGTTCGATGTTCTGCCGAAGGGATACCTTCGGCAGAAGTTTCAAATCTAATATCTAAATTTCTAATATCTTATATCTATTATGACATTTCTTTTAACATGAAGTCAAGTCCTTCACGCACTGTTGCTTGCATTTCTGTTTTAGAAACATCAATGAACTCACAAAGTGCAAAATCCTCTTCATCAACTTCATATATACCGAGGTTTTCCATCAGGTCGAAATCTTTGACCATGATTGCTTTTAATAATTGCATTGGATATATATTCATCGGAAACACCTTTTCATAATCACCGGTGAGTACAAATGCCCTGTGGCCACCATTTAAATTGGTGTCCAAATTATACTTTTTTCTGGGTGTTAACCATGAAAAGAATGATTTTGAAAAACTGAATTTATCAAATCGTGGCATACCCCAGCCTAAAAACTCATAATAATTTCCTTCAGGTATCACAGTAACCTGGTTATCATAAAATCCTAAGTATCCGTCTTTATCAACTTTTTTACCTGTTAACACATTACCACTGATATACCTTGAATTTGTTGACTTCAGGTTATTTTCAAGCATTGGCAATATGGAGCAACCACTCACCACTTTATAATATTGTGGATTTGTGACTTCAGAACCGGTTAAAGCAATCATTTTGGAGGCATCATATTTCCCCTCCAGTAATAATTTGCCAATAATAATTAAGGCTTGTGGATTTACAAACCATACAATATCACCTTTATTAATAGGATCGATTTTGTGGATTTGTACTCCAACATTTCCAGCCGGATGCGGGCCTGCAAATTGATTTACCTGAACACCTTTTGCCTGGAGGAAAATATTTGATGCAGTTTTTCCTTCCTTGACATTCAGATGAATCTTTCCGCTTGTAAGTTTGGAAATTACATCCAAACCTGTTTGAAATGCTTTTGCTTCATTTTCAATCAGAAAATCAAAATCAGGCGCTAAAGGAGATGAATCAAATGCTGAAATAAAAATAGCTTTGGGATCATCTTCCGGATTGGCAATGATGGAATAAAGACGTTGACAAATATAAGACCAGATACCGCTTTTAAGCAATTTTTCAGTGATCTGCTCTTTTGTCATTGAACCTGGGTCACCTGTTCCAAATGACTCATATTCCATTTTTCCATCAGCTTCAATGCGTATTTCCAGCATTTTCCTTTTTGCTCCCCTGTGTATTTCGGTAATTTTACCGCTTACCGGAGAAGTAAAAATGATATTGTCTTTGTATTTATTGAAGAAAACAGGTGTGCCAGCTTTGACTGTGTCCCCCTCCTTCACAAATAACTTTGGAAAAACACCATTAAAATCAGGAGGCTTTAAAGCAAATTTCGATGAAGAGATTTTGGACGCTTTTTTTTCTGCATCACCCAACAGCTTAATATCCAATCCCTTCTTAATTTTAATAACACTTGACATGTTGTTAATAATCTATTGTTAATTAATAAACAGTCTGTAAATTTAAGGGGCTAAAGTATAAAAACTTAAGGAATTAAGTATTTTAAATAATTGATATGTGTCAATGTTTATTCTGATAATCAGCATAAAATATTTTTGACCACATAATTTTGCCTGTTAAATAATTATAAATCATCCATTTAATTTTATATTTATGTGATATGATTTTATTTATGATCAATTCGACTTATTGAATTTAATTCGTCTTCGACTTTTTAATTCATATATTAACTGGATGAATTATTTTCAAATAATGTATCTTTGCGCATATGTCATAGCTTTCACATGGAATCAATAAAAAATAAAATCAAGCAATTAGCACAGGAATATTTATTCGAAATCACTTCACTTCGAAGACAATTTCACAGCAATCCTGAACTTGCATTTGAAGAGTTTGAAACAGCAGCATTAGTAGCAAAAATTTTAAAAGAGAATGGAATTGAATGCCAGGAGGGTATTGCAAAAACAGGCGTGGTTGGCCTGATCAAAGGAAAAAATCCAGAAACAAAAACCATTGCTTTAAGGGCTGACATGGATGCACTACCCATTATTGAATTAAACGATGCAGATTATAAATCAAAGAATCCAGGGAAAATGCATGCATGTGGTCATGATGTGCATATTTCTTCTTTATTGGGTTCGGCTAAAATCTTAAATAGTTTAAGTGAAGAATTTGAAGGAACGGTAAAACTTATATTCCAGCCTTCGGAAGAAAAATACCCGGGAGGCGCTAAAGTTATGATCGAAGAGGGTGTATTAGAAAACCCTAAACCCGATGTTATTTTTGGTCAGCATGTTTACCCTGAACTC
>JAIOTR010000370.1 GCA_021106665.1 Bacteroidales bacterium | reverse complement strand
AGGCAAGCGATGTAGGAGCCGGGGCTGCAGGCTTGTCCGGTCATGTCGGTCCCGCTCCATTTTATTGAATGTGTTCCTCCTTTCATGTTTTTATTGATTAATGATTTTATTAACCTTCCTGAAAGGTCTATAACAAAGAGTTCTACATTTGAATTTTCATTTATTGTGAATTTTAATGTTGTTTCATATTTAAAAGGATTTGGGTAAGAAGAATTGGGAACTTCTTTGAAAAGTTCTATTTTATTTGTTGATGTGATTGGATTATCAAGGAAATTTCCATTTCCGTCATTGAAAAGTAATTTAACATACATTTCCTGTGATCCCTGGCCATGTGTTATTGCAATATCCTGAAAACCATTATTATCTAAATCACCACAGGCTAACCCTTGAAGTGATGGAAACATTACAGGAACAAATTGTTGATCATTAAATTGAAAGTTTCCTTGATTATAGAAAATTTGTAATCCCTCACCAAAGGATTCAATAAATACCATATCCGACAAAGAATCATTATTCAGATCAGCTATCTGTGCATAAGAGCAAAAAGGGGAGAATTGAAAATAATCGTGTTCAAAAAACTGGTTATTGCCGAGGTTTTCGAACATATATACCCTGTGATTTGGATAAACAAAAGTTGTGTGTGTGATTACATCATTATCACCATCATTGTCAAAATCAGAGATCAATACATCATGGCTCAAGGTTGTGGTTAATAAAAATTGTTGAAATCCTGTTTCAGTACTAAAATATATTTCTGTATCCGAACCAGAAATTACAACATCGACTCTATTATCATCATTCAGGTTGGCGCAAGCAATATCAATGGGTGGGAAGGTTAAATCGTGATATTCAGGAGAGGAAAAGTTGCCGGTTCCATCATTATAGATTATTCCCCAGAACAAGTCATTATTGCAGGTAAATACTATATCATTATCTTCATCATTATCTATATCCCCACTTGAATAATCATCAATCACAACAGAATTGTCATACAAGTAAAATACTTTTATACTATCGAATTGAGATAATCCATAATTGTAGATGATGACAACATTCTCTTTATGTGGATTACTGGTTTGATGTCTGCTGAATAAATCAATATATTCGTTATTGTCTAAATAGTTCCCATGAACAACTGGAAACCCATGATCAAAATAAATAGAGTCCATTAACTCATAATTCCCTGTCCCATCGTTCATTAGAAATGCCCCCCCCCAAGAAGTAAATGAATCAAATGTATGACCTGAAACAATATCATTGTCAAAGTCATTTTCTAAATCAGCGATTAAAATTGAATTAGCATTATGTGGCACTAAATATTCACTCTTACTATCCCCCACAGTAAATGCAAGCAGTGTAATGGCGAGAAAAAGGAGAGTTAGTTTTTTCATATCACAGGTTGTTTTACAATGTAATTACAAAAAATCTTCCCGGTTATATTTTATTAAAATAGCTTGTCTTAGTTTAAATTAAAAAAGTTTGATTTTGATGTTTCAAATATAAGAAAATAAAGTTTCATTTTGACAAAAAATCAGTTTTCAGTTGGTTTTTTTAAGTTAACGGTTTTTGGATTTTATTACTTTTAGAAGACTTCATGATAAATACTATTTTTGCATAAATAATACTGGTTAAAAATTTAACGCAATCTCAATAAATTATATCTGTTAATGAGCGACCTGATCAAACATGAATGTGGTATTGCATTAATTAGGTTATTAAAACCATTGGAGTATTATCTTGCCAAATACGGTACCTGCTTTTATGGTTTAAACAAATTACACCTTTTAATGCAGAAGCAACATAACCGGGGGCAAGATGGAGCCGGGATTGCGGGAATTAAATTAGGGATGAAGCCCGGGGAAAACTATATCAGCCGAAATCGCTCAAACTCAGAATCACCGATTAAAGATATTTTCAATCAGGTTTATGATACTATTTCAGAAGTAAAAAATGAAAACGCCAATCGGTTAAATGATCCGCAATGGCTAAAGAATAACCTGGACTTTACAGGAGAGGTTTTCCTGGGTCATTTAAGATATGGAACCTTTGGACAAAATGAAATTGGCAATTTACATCCGGTCATTCGAGCCAACAATTGGAAAACCAGGAACCTTGTTTTAGCAGGAAATTTTAATTTGACCAATGTAGAAAAGCTTTTTAACAAATTAGTTGAATACGGCCAATACCCTGTCGAAACTTCTGATACCATTACAATCCTAGAAAAAATCGGTCATTTTCTTGACGAGGAAAACGAACGCCTATACCAGCAATTAAAAAAAGAAGGATTCTCGAAAAGTGAAAGCACAGAAAAAATAGCCAATGATCTCGATATTCAAAAAATATTGAGCAGGTCATCGGCTAATTGGGACGGGGGTTATACAATAGTTGGTTTGCTTGGCCATGGTGATGCTTTTGTTATGAGGGATATCAACGGTATCAGACCGGCTTATTATTATCTGGATGATGAAATTATCGTAGCTACCTCAGAAAGACCTGCTATTCAAACTGCATTTAATGTTCCAGTCGATAAAATTAAAGAACTGAAACCCGGACATGTTTTAATTATTAAAAAGAACGGTAAAACCGCAGAGCATCTTTATAAAAATCCTTCCGAAAAAAAATCATGTTCCTTTGAACGTATCTATTTTTCAAGAGGAACTGATAGCGAGATCTATAAAGAGCGCAAAAAATTGGGAAAATTGTTAGCGCCTTCAATTCTGGAAGCCATTGATTACGATCTGGAAAACACCGTTTTTTCATATATTCCAAATACTGCTGCTGTTGCATTTCGGGGACTGGCAGAAGAACTGGATCAATTTTGTAATACCGTTAAAAAAGACAAAATTATTCAACTTGGAGAGAAGCTCTCACATGAAGAATTGGACAAGATTTTTAAAATAAGGCCACGAATAGAAAAAATTGCCGTTAAAGATATTAAACTAAGAACATTTATAACTCAGGACACCCAGCGTGACGACCTGGTGGGCCATGTATACGATGTTACCTATGGGATCATCAAAAAAGGTATTGACAGCCTTGTTGTATTAGATGACTCGATAGTTCGGGGGACGACTTTAAAACAAAGTATTATTCGGATCCTCGACCGCTTAGGCCCAAAAAGAATTATTGTTGCTTCATCAGCGCCCCAAATCCGTTACCCGGATTGTTATGGTATTGACATGGCCAAGTTGAACGACTTTATTGCTTTCAGGGCAGGAATTGAATTACTAAAGGACACAAACCAACAGGATATAATCAATGCCGTTTACCGAAAATGCAAGGACCAGGTTGATAAACCCATAGAGGAAATCATAAATCATGTAAAAGAAATTTACAAACCATTTACTGCTGAACAAATTTCCTGTAAAATTGCAGAAATGTTAACCGGCCCCAATATAAATTCCGACATTAAAATTATCTATCAAACCATAGAAGACTTACATGAAGCCTTACCCGATCATTCCGGAGATTGGTATTTTACCGGAAACTACCCAACACCGGGAGGGAACAAAGTCGTAAATAAATCCTTTATTAATTATATTGAAGGTAAAAATGTACGAGCCTATTAGAGGTACTAAAGGCTAAAAAATGCAGTGTTTATTTTCTTTGCTATTTCTGCAAATTCATCTTGTGTTAACTGAACTTTTGGTTTACTGAAGTCTATCTCATTTCCTGTTCCTTTTAAAGGAATTAAGTGTATGTGGGCATGAGGAACATCCAACCCATAAACTACCAATCCAATTCTAATACATTCAACACTTGCTTCAATGGCTTTGGAAACTTTTTTAGAAAATTCAAATAATCCTTTATATGTAATATCATCAAGATCGAAAACATAATCCACTTCCTTTTTTGGAACAACCAATGTGTGCCCTTCAGAAAGCGGATTTATATCAAGAAAAGCATAATAATTTTCATCCTCAGCAATTTTATATGAGGGAATTTCACCAATAATAATTTTTTTAAATATACTGGACATAATCTAAATATTTATCTGGTAATTTCTAAAATCTCAAATGGAATGATCCCTGCCGGCACTTTAATTTCAACCACTTCTCCCACTTCTTTTCCCAAAAGCCCTCGCGCTATAGGAGAGTTAACGGAAATTTTACCTGATTTCAGATCGGCTTCCTGTTCAGGAACTAACATGTATTGCATTTGAGCGTTATTTTTCAGGTTTTTTATTTTAACCATTGACAATAACAAAACTTTTGATGTATCTAGTTTTGATTTATCAAAAATTCTGGCATTCTGCACCAATTCCTGGAGTTTTGAAATTTTCAATTCCAACATTCCCTGAGCATCTTTTGCTGCAGAATATTCTGCGTTTTCTGACAAATCACCTTTATCTCTTGCCTCGGCAATCTGTTTGGAAATATTAGGCCTTTCAACTTTAATCAAATGATCCACTTCGTCCTTGATTCTTTGTAATCCTTCCTTTGTATAATAATTATATTTTGTCATTGCCATCTACTTTAAAACTAAAAAGAAGAAAAGACCCTTGAAAAAAGGGTCCTTTAAATCTATGAAATATTTTTAAATAAAATTCTGCTAATTATGGTTTACAAGGTGAACCTGACTCCAATGGAATGTATAGTGCTGAAATTATCATTTTTCATTGCTGGTCGTATTGAATAATCTATAGCCATAACGGAAGTCGATTTCTTTTTCAGCGGTATCTGAACCGAAAAACCACCAAATAAACCCCTATCT
>JAIOTR010000166.1 GCA_021106665.1 Bacteroidales bacterium | reverse complement strand
TGATCCTTTGCTGGGCAAATTAAATTTGCTTTACAATACAACTACCGTTGGTGCCTCAGGCGCTGTGTTTGGTATTTTACTTGGCTTCGGCATGTTGTTTCCTAACTCATTGATATATCTTTATTTTGCTATCCCTGTCAAGGCTAAATACTTTGTAATAGGGTACGGAGCAATTGAACTGTTTTTAGGTTTCTCTAATAATGAAGGAGATAATATTGCTCATTTTGCCCACCTCGGTGGTATGATATTTGGGTACTTCCTTATACTCTATTGGAAGAAACGATAACTGAATTTTTGGCAGCATGAATCAATACGGAAGAAACTACACAACTCAAAATCCTTTTGCTGATCTGAAATCCTTTTTCAAGAGCAAAAACATACTCGTGAAGCTGATCATTATCAATGTGGCAGTTTGGTTGTTCATTATGGTCCTTGAAGTTTTATTCGACCTCTTTAATACCAGTTTTTCTCAAAACATTATTCAATGGCTGGCGGTACCGGCTTCATTAGGAAAATTAATTACCAGGCCCTGGACTCTGGTAACTTATATGTTTTTGCACCTGGATTTTTGGCATATACTGTTCAATATGTTATGGCTGTATTGGTTTGGCAGAATATTTCTTGAATACTTAAATGAACGCCAGCTATTATCTACCTATATTTGGGGTGGTTTTGCAGGTGCGGTTTTTTACATTTTAACATTCAATATTTTTCCAAAATTTCAAGAGGCTTACCTCTTATCCTTGGCGCTGGGAGCTTCGGCTTCTGTGATGGCCATAGTGGTGGCGATTTCATATTATGTCCCGAACTACCGGATCCATCTTATGTTTTTTGGTCCCGTAAAGATCATTTACATTGCAATATTCTCCATAGTACTGGATGTATTGATGATCAGGTCAGCCAACTCAGGGGGGCATCTTGCACATTTAGGTGGCGCCATATTTGGATTCTATTACATATACATGCTTAGAAAGGGAACAGACTTCAGTAAATATTTTAATAAGTTGATGTCAATTAACATTTCACAATACTTCATGCGGCCTAAAAAAACAAAATTCAAAAATGTTTATACCAATACACGAAAGGTGTCGGACGAAGATTATAATTATCAGAAAAAAGCAGATCAGGATAAAATTGATAAGATACTGGATAAGATTTCAAAATCTGGCTATGAAAGCCTTTCAAAAGAAGAAAAAGAACTTTTATTTAGAACAAGTAGTAAGAAAAAGTGAGATTCAAGGAATACTAATAAGTAAAAAGTTAAAGGTTAAAAGTGGACAATAAAAAAGCCACATCAAAAACTCAAAACATTTATCCGCCGAAGCGAAGCGTAGGAGGACAAAACAATAAACAATAACTGTGTCAGCCAACAAACCAAAAAAACACATTTCATTCTTCTTCGGAGTTTTGCTCCTTTTGAATTTTTTGGCTATTATACTTCTTTTATTGTCTTATGCATCCGTTTATGTAAATCCTGTTAAGTTTTCGCTGCTGGCTTTTGCAGGGCTTGCTTATCCATTGTTTTTAGTTCTGAATTTTTTATTTATTATCCTTTGGATTTTCCTGAGAACAAAATATGCGCTTCTGTCAATGTTAATAATTCTTCTCGGATGGAACCATCTTTGGCGGCTTGTTCAGTTTAATTCTGATTCCGCGTTCACTGAAGAAGACAAACACATTAAAATCCTGTCCTATAACATTCAGAATTTTGTGAACGAGAATACAGCAAGTACTAAATACATCACAGATTTTGAGAATCAGGCAAAGATCATCAAATATGTCCAGCAACAAAATGCCGATTTAATTTGCCTTCAGGAGGCGCTTTACGACAGGAAAGATCATAAAAACTTTCATGAAACATTGGCGAAAGAACTTAATTGTATTCATTCATACCATCGCAACTATTATAATAACCGGAAGGCTAAAATGGATGCTATCGCCATTTTCACAAAGTATCCAATGATCGACAAAGGGTTTTTAGAATACAACGAAAAAACAATTGGCATTTACACTGACTTGATAATTCTGGAAGATACAGTCAGGCTGTATAACCTGCACCTGGCATCCATTCATTTCAGGAAAGAGGAGTATGATTTTATTTCGGATATAACCAAACAGCAGAATCAACAAGAATTTAAAGATAACTTCCTGAAGGTGATTTCCAAGATAAACAGCGCCTTTATTAAAAGAGGTTACCAGACGGATATTATTACTGAGCATATCAACGATTCGCCATACCCTGTAATAATTTGCGGCGACTTGAATGATACACCAACATCCTATGCCTACAGAATACTTTCAAAAGGACTTAAAGACGCTTTTACAGGGAGTGGAAAGGGATTTGGAATAACCTATGCCGGAGAAAACTTTCCAGCCTTCCGTATTGATTATATCCTTCATGATGATATGTTCAATGCTGTTAATTTTACAAGGAACAAAATCTCCTTATCTGATCATTATCCAATTTCCAGCATTTTGATTAAAGAATGACTATCCCTTTTCTAAGATTCCAAATATTTCACTAATTTAGCATTTGAAATTTCAATAAATTTTCAGTTGTGAAAAAGATTATCATCTTCCTCTTCTTGTTTTTTATGTTTGCAAGCATTACGTACAGTCAGGTTCCGGTTGATTCTGCATTGCAACAAAGAAATAACGCCTATCTCGATTACAAACACTTCAAAGAAAATATGGAAGTGCGAACCTGGATCAATATGGTAAATCTTACAGATAAAGCTAATACTGTCGTTGAAATTGACAATGATATTATTAATAATATTCTTTACAATGAATTACAAAAGAATAAGGCTCATTCAAAAGAATTGGAGAAATTAAAACTTGAAATCTCTTTACTTCAAAAGGAAGTTGAGTTAAAGGAAATAATATTAAAGGAGAGGCAATACTTGTATAATATTCTGATCATATCCATTGGTATCCTTAGCATTTTATTCCTGATTATCCTCATCCTGTATATCGACCGGCAGACCAGATACAGGAATACTAAAATGGAACTTGAAAGATTATGGCGTACTCAAGACGACACCCCGAAAGAAGGCAATGATCAACAATTGCAGAAATTAAGCAATCAATTAAATGATCTGAGTTCGGAAAACACAGGATTAAAAAATAAAATCCTCGAAATGAAAAAAGCCATTGAAAAGAAAGACGACGATCTTAATAATGAAATGAAATCCAAAAAGCTGGTAGAAGAAGAAATTAAAAAACTGATACTTCAGTTAAAAAGCGTAAGACGGTAAATTATAATTAAAACGACATTGTCTCCTCAACATCCGATACAGTCTTAGGAATAGGAGTACCCAAAACACGATAGCCGGTTTCGGTTACCAAAACATCATCCTCAATCCTGATACCACCAAAATCCTTGAATGTCTCTACTTTGTCATAATTAATAAAGTCCAAAAATTTCTTCTCATTTTTCCATTTATCAATCAGTGCGGGTATGAAATATATACCGGGT
>JAIOTR010000553.1 GCA_021106665.1 Bacteroidales bacterium | reverse complement strand
GAAGGCAATACTTCCAAAATATGATGAAATCCATAACCTTATTACATTATTTGATAAATTTAAAACCTTTCTGCTAGATAAATTTAATGTATCGCCTCCAAAATGGTTTGAAAATATAATTATTGCATTTGATGAATTTGACCCAGGAGGACTTACATTCAGATACGGTGTGAAAATCAATAAAGATGAAATGTTAATAGATTTAATCCACATAAAAAAATTGATGAATTGGTTTGCCGAATCTATTCATAAAATACAGCACGAATTGAGCAAGACAAAAAATGAATAATAAAGCAACCTGCTGCCAATATTTCTCTATCTTAAGTTTAAAAAATAAAAAGAAATGAAAAAAGAAACCGCAATAAAATTATTTCAAGACAAAAGAGTTCGTGTTAAATGGGATGATGAACAGGAAAAATGGTATTTTTCAATTATAGATGTTATTGGAGTTCTTAATGAAAGCAATAATCCAAGAAAACACTAGAGTGTTCTGAAAACCCGGTTAAAAAAGGAAGGTAGTGAAGTGGCTACAAATTGTAGTCAATTGAAAATATAAAAGAATTAGGAAAGAAGGGAAATGATGAACTTGAAAATAACAAAGAATAAACAAGTACAATCCACCCAATACTAAACCCAACGCCAGCAAATAAAGTGTAGCATAAACCATGCGGAGAAAAAGATTGATGAGTTGGTGTATGAACTATATGGATTGAGTGAGGAGGAGATTAGGATAATTGAAGATAGTTAATGGCTAAAGCCATATTTTTTAATAAACTGATTCACCGTGCTAAAGCACGGTGCAAAAGAAGAAGAATGATAACTGTTATAAGTAAATTCTATAACCATAAAGGTTTATTTTTACTCCGGCCTTTAGGCCGGTGATTAATAAATAATACACATTGGCTTTAGCCATTAAAAACATTAACTATGCCTTTTGTAAAAATATGGATACATGCAGTTTGGGCCACTAAGAAAAGGGAGCCACTGCTCAATAAATCAATCCGACAAACTATTTTTGAACACATCCATCAAAATGCTCTTGATAAAGGTATTTATATGGATATTGTCAACGGACATGCTGAACATGTTCACTGTCTTTTCCGGCTTAAAAACGATCAAACTATCAGCAAGGTTTTGCAGTTAATAAAAGGCGAGCCATCATTCTGGATCAATCGCCAAAAATTAATAAAATCAAAATTTCAATGGCAGGATGAGTATTTTGCCGTTTCCGTCAGTGAATCACAAGTAGAGGCCGTTAGAGAGTATATAAGAGAACAGGAAGAACATCACAAGAATAAAACATTCAAGCAAGAGTATGATGAATTTATTAATAAGTATGGCTTTCAGGTTTTTCGAGATGAAAAGCAAAAAAGATATTGAAAAATTGAAAACTTAATCGAATAAAATGATTTATTTTGCATCTTGTTAACTTTAGATATTATTATGCCGATAACACAATCGGAATTTGACTATTTGATAAAGCTGGATAAGCAATTTGAGGAAGCTAATGAATTGGTTCTTGGCTCCGCTATGCTGGGAAAGGAACATCAATGCAATCAAAACTAAAGACACATTTATTTTGGATTTTTATAGGGGCAGTTTTGAACTATCAAAATACACATTTAATAAAAGGTACAGGCAAACAATTATTTTGTTGAGGTATGATGCAAAAGGAAGACATACCAACCCGGACGGAGCTACTTTTGACGGCCCTCATGTTCATATTTACAAAGAAGGTTTTGACGATAAATATGCCTACCCTGTAACCAATATTGGTATCGAAAAAACAGACGGGATGGAAACTGTATTGGATAAATTCCTGACTTATTGCAATATAAAAAGTATTCCATCCATTCAAACAACTATGTTTTAATATATGCTTGACTGCAACAAAATAATAGACGAATACATTCGCTGGATTAGAGACAATACAGTGGTAAAAACTATTGAAGAAGGTCAATCCTGTTTGGTATCTTCTCCATTTCTTGACAGACATAATGACCACCTAAATATTTATATTCTCAAAAGCGGCAATAATTTTCAGCTATCAGATGATGGATATACTATCAATGACCTAAAAATGTCCGGACTTGAAATAAATACTCCAAAAAGAGAAAAAATATTCAGAACTGTTCTGAATGGCTTTGGCGTTAAAACAGACCAAAACAATGCACTGTATGTTGAAGCGACACTGAACAATATCGGGCAAAAGAAACATTATTTGTTACAGGCAATACTTGCCGTGAATGATATGTACACATTATCTCAGGAAATGGTTTACTCTCTGTTTAAGGAAGATGTTGAATTATATTTTAAAAGCAACGAAATCTACTTTTCAAAAGACATTAAAATTACTGGGAGAACTGGATTTGACCACAATATTGACTTCCTGATAACTGCTTCTAAAGCAAAACCGGAAAGATTGATTAAAACTGTTAATAATCCTAAAAGGGATGCTATATTGTCTTCTATTTTCGCATTTACAGACATCATTGAAGTAAGGGAAGTAAAAACAAGCAATTATGTAGTTTGCAATGATATTGAAAAATCAGTATCGCAAGATGTTCTTGGGGCATTATCTAACTATGGAGTGAAATACATACCATGGAGTGAAAAAGAAAAATGTATTGAGGAGTTTTCATCAAACTAATTTTTACTCTGCGTTACTTCGTGCTATACATTGCGCCTCTCTGCGGTTCATCTTAACATTTACCTACTCTTCCATAAATACAGCCTTTACCCCTCTGATACCGGCCAATGCACAAGCAGTCAAATGCGGCGCATTGTCAAAAATCATTGTCGATAATTTCAAGTTATTATAATTTCTCTCCTCTAAAATCTGAACTAATTCTTTCCATGATTCAACCGTACGTTCAACATCACCAACTGATAGAAATACATAAGCTGGTAAATCAGAATTCGCTTCAGCATATCTTTTCTCATATTCAAAAATAGCACCATCGTCCCACCACAACGAGGGACTGGAAATTTTGTAACGTTTAAAAATTCCGGGATGTTCAAAAAGAACGTAAAGTGAAAAAAGCCCGCCTAAAGACGCTCCTGAGATTGTCCGGTCATTTGTATCCGTTCCATAAGTAGAATCGATCACAGGAATTAGTTCATCACGGATAAAGCTTAAAAACTTATCCGCCTCACCGCTGGTAGGATATTCAGCATTCGCTGTAGGAGTATAATCCCTTACGCGATTGTTTCCCTCTTGGCTGGGATATGCTCCATATGCAATTCCAACTAAAATTACCTCTGGCATCTCCTTCCTAAATGCCAGTAATGTGCTCATTTCGGAAGCGGTGCCAAATCCAATATCCGCATCCAGTCCATAAATTACAGGATAGGTTGTATCAGATTTCGTGTAGCTGGTGGGTAGATGAATATAGATTTTGTAATCCTGCTGTGTGTTGGAAGAATGGATTATAAACTGTTCAGAATTGGCAATGGTAACAGGTGGATTCGCTTTTTCGAGGCTTTCTTTTTGTTGTTCATTGGATTGACAGGCAAATAAAAGAATAATACCCAACAAATAAAACGTATTTATTAAATTCTTTGTTAGCATGATTTTGTCTCCTTGTTTTTAGTTATGATGAAGTATGAGTATCTGTAATCGTCAATAAGATTTTATTCCCACTGATTTTGTACAAAATATTTACAGTAAAAATACAAAAAAATGACAAAGTCAGAATCATTATAAGTCATCTATGAAACTACTTTTTTCATCAATTTTTCAATGGCAAATGGCTTTCCATGAGCAGGATAAATTTTCTTTACTCCCATATCAATTAGCTTCATCCAACTATTCTTTACGGTAGACATATCTTCAGCAAATATGGGAAGGCTAGGGCCTATCGTCAGTGGCAGCCCATTCATGGCCATGTCTCCAACAAAAGCATCACCAGAGTCAAGCACCACAGAAATGGAACCTGGAGAATGGCCAGGGGTAAATACAATCTTTCCTTTTATTCCAAATTCCTCAAGCGGGTAGTCTTCTTCTCCAATAACAATATCAACCTCACTTGGCTCAATTGAAAATTTCTTAGACAATTTATTTATGAAAAAACCT
>JAIOTR010000428.1 GCA_021106665.1 Bacteroidales bacterium | reverse complement strand
TTACTAATTTCAAAAATCTCCATAGCAAGTTTAAACGCTTTTTTATAAACTGTCAAATCTTTAAAATCCATATTGTAAACTTATAAATAATTGTATCGCTCTCTGTTTTTTTTGCCTACTGCCTACTATTTTTTTTGTCCCTGCCTACTGCATTTTTTGCCTACTGCCTACTGATTCACTTCACCCAGTTGGGTTTTCTTTTTTCCAGAAAAGCCGCCATCCCTTCCTGTCCCTCTTCACTGGCACGTATTTCGGCAATCATGCGTGCAGTTGATTCTAAGGCTTCTTCAATGGTTTCTTTATTTGAAATATTAAAAATTAAATTTTTACATTGTGTCATGGCTTTGGGTCCGCTGGTACGCAACAAATCAATAACACCATTAACATGTTCATCCAATTCCTCTGCAGGTAATGATTTATTGACCAGTTTGTGATACTGAGCTTCAGGCCCCTTAAACCGTTTGCCACTGATCATTAGTTCTTTCGAACCGTATTCACCAACACGTTTGGTAACATAAGGCGAAATGCAAGCCGGAACAATTCCGATTTTAACTTCACTTAGTGAAAATGTTGTGTTGTCGTCAGAATAGGCAAAATCGCAGGATGCCAGTAAACCATTTGCACCACCTATTGCGGCACCATGAACAATAGCAATTGTAGGTTTTTTACAGGTATAAATGGTATAAAAACATTTTGAAAGGTTTAGGCTTTCCTTAAAATTTTGTTCATAAGAATAGTTGGCAACATTGCGCATCCAGTTCAGATCGGCGCCGGCACAAAATGATTTTCCTCGTCCCCGCAAAACAGCCATGCTGATATCTTCCATTTCATTGATGGCTTCGAAAACATCAATTACCTCTGAGATCATTACTTCATTAAAAGCATTGTGGATGTTTGGCCGGTTCAGCCAAACGATTCCGAGATCACCTTTCTGTTCAAACTCTATTGTTTGGTATTGTTTCATATTGAATATTTATAAATTTACTACAGAAATCACATTTTGAAAATCAACAAATTCTTTCGATACAACATAACTTTCTTTATATCCCAGTTTTTCAGACAGGTTTTTTAACTTGTCAATATCCCGCTGATCTGCTTTTATTTTTACTTCCAAAGCAACACTTAATTCCGGCAAAATAAAATCAATTTCAGCGCCTGTGCGTTTTTGATAATAATTAACTTTTCCAAAATGCCTCACACAATTATATACTGCATTTTCAAACAAATTACCTTCGTCAACTTTCGCAAACAAATTTACAAAACCTGTATCACAGGCATACACTTTTCGTGTTCCGCTTATTTCTCTGTCAACGCTTTTTGAATAGGGCGTAATCAGAGAAATAAAATAGGTTTGTTCTAAAAAAGAAAGGTATGAATAAATTGTATGCCTTGAAAGGTTCAGTGCCGATGCAAGTTTGGAAATATCCAGTTTTGAGCCAATTCGCTGAAAAAGCAAAAGAATAAAGTCGCGAAACGCATTAATTTGTTTAAAATCAGCGAGGGTTTTTACATCCTTTTCAAAATAAGATGAAAAAATATCCTTTAAATAAATCTTCTTTTTTTCTTCATTTTCAGCAAGGACAACCTGCGGGAAACCACCAAAAGTTAAAAATTCATCATAATATTTTTTGTACTTTTCATAAGCAATATAATTCCGGCTTTTTTCTTTTTCTTCAAAAGACTTCGCAAACTTTGCATTTACTCCTTTAAAAGTTAAAAACTCTTCAAAATCAAGCGGGTATAGTTCAAATAACATTTTCCTTCCGGCCAGGCTTTCGGGAAACAGATTTTTTAAATAATAGCTACTGGAACCAGTAAGGAAAAATTTCACATCATAATGATCATATAAATATTTTACAACAGATACTATTTGAGGAAATGTTTGTATTTCATCCAGAAAAATATATGCTTTTTCATTTTTTGTAATTCCAAGAGGGGTAAGGTTGTTCCAGATATTATCAAAATCAACTTCATCAAAAATTTTCTGGTTAATCAGGTTTTCAAGATCAAGAAAAACTTTATTTTCAGATTCTATCTTTTCATAAAGCATTTTCAGGAATGTGGTTTTCCCAACCCTTCTCATGCCTGTTAACACAATGATTTCGTTGGAGGTTAACTGCTCTTTTATGGAATTTAAAATTTTCCTTTGAAACATTTTAAATTAGTATTACAAGTTATTACTTTATAAATTTGTGCAAAATATGTAAAATAACACTTCACAAATTTATATGAAATATGTAAACTACCTCTTTACAAATTTGTGCAAAATATGTAAAATAACACTTCACAAATTTATATAAAAATATGCAAAAGATAATTTTTAGAGAAAAACATCTGTTTTAGATATTATTTACCGTAAACTGATTTAATCCTGCCACAAACTGATTGTATTTTGTTTTAGTGATTTGTTTGAATATATTTGCTTCATCATAATATAAATCAAAATCATAGAATCATGAAAAATCTCATTTTTTTAATTATTCTTAATCTTACAACTATACACATTCTATACGCTCAAAACTTCCAGACAGAACATATAATTTCCTACGGATATTTTGATGGCCCGATCACGGCTTTGTTCTCTTCAGATATTGACAATGATGGAGATTTCGATATTTTAACAGCCACGTATGGACTTCATGGCCGGATTACCTGGGTTGAAAACCTTGGTGGAGCTAAATTTGGATTACAGCATGATATTCATATAGAAATTAAAGGGGCAACCGATGTCTTTTCTATTGACCTTGACGGAGATGGAGACCGGGATGTATTGTCAGCCTCTCAAATAGAAAATGCAATTTATTGGTACGAAAACTCAGGTAACGGGAATTTTAGCGAGGCTAAAATTATTTCAGGTAATGTTAATTCTGCACAATCAGTTTTTGCAATTGACCTGGATAATGATGGCGACAACGATATACTTTCAGCCGGTTGGACTGGAAACCAGATAGCATGGTATGAAAACCTGGGAAATGGCAATTTTGGAAACCAACAAGCAATATCAACAAATGCTGATAAAGCAATTTCAGTTTTTTCAATTAATCTTGATAATGATGGCGATAATGATGTGCTTTCTGCTTCAAGTGATGATAATAAAATTGCTTGGTATAAAAATCTTGGCGGTGGTACCTTTGGCGAACAACAGGTTATTTCAACTAACATGGATGATGCAAGAAGTGTTTATTCAGCCGATATAGATTTGGATGGAGATAATGATGTTTTATCAGCATCATTTTGGGATGGAAAAATTGCATGGTATGAAAACCTTGGTGGTGGAATTTTTAGCGAACAGATCATTATCATTGAAGGAAACGGCCATGCCTGGAAAGTATTTGCAAGCGACCTCGACAATGATGGTGACTTTGATGTACTCTCTGCCTCCTATTACAATCAAAATGTTTCATGGTATGAAAACCTAGGGGATGGAACCTTTGGGGAGCAAAATTTAATATCGGAATTGGGAGGGAGAAAAACGGTTTATGCCGTTGACATTGATAATGATGGAGATAACGATATAATATCGAACTCTTTCTGGTATGAAAATATGGGGGAAGGTGAATTTAGTTCTGACAATAACATAATAACAGCGCCAAGTTATCCACAGAATGTCGCAGCTATTGATGTAGATAATGATTTGGATATGGATGTATTTTATGCTTCGTTATTTTTTCCTAAAATCGGTTGGTTAGAAAATGATGGAATTTTAACTTTTGAAAATCATCATCTGAATACTCCTGATACTTTAATTCGTACCTCACGTGTTTTTCCTTTCGATTTTGATAATGACGGGCTTATGGATATTTTCGCCGGATTCAAAAATGTTATCGTTTGGTATCATAACGAAAACAACGGTGAGTTTGCCTATCAAGGGATAATTGATTCCATACCAAATAATATTGAGTCATTATATTTAGCTGATTTCGATAACGATGGCGACCCGGACATTTTAGCATCATCAAGCTATTTTGACGGCTATGGGACGAACCTGGGAGAAACACAAATTACCTGGATAGAAAATATTGATAATGGAGCGGAATGGATTTCACATGTACTTTACAGTAATCTATCGTATCAGTGTACATTACAGTCAATACCAACAGACCTTGATAAGGATGGAGATATTGATATTTTGTCAAGAGATTGCTATGGTTATAACTTTTATTGGTTTGAAAATGCAGGTAATGGGAATTTCTTATTTACTGAATTTGAAATGCCTGATGATTGGAAGATGAATGATTTTGATATCGCTGATGTTGACTCGGATTACGATATTGATATTATTGCAACGGCACTTTCCAACAGTAAATATTCTTTTTCTACAATTTGGCTTGAAAATGATGGTACAAATAATTTTAATAATTTTCATTACGTTGACGAAGATGCATACAGTTACCGGCTATTGGTTAAGGACCTTGACAATGATGAGGATCAGGATATTGTAATCAATACATCGGATTCCACCATTGGTTTCTATTTCAACGATGGAAACGGAAATTTTAACCTGGAAGAAGTTTTTGAAGCAAAAGACTGTGATTTTTGGGATATTTCTTCAGCAGATATGGATAACGA
>JAIOTR010000214.1 GCA_021106665.1 Bacteroidales bacterium | reverse complement strand
TTGGCACAAGTAAAAGAGAAAAGGCAGTTACAGCAATTGCAGCAATCTTGGGGTTCATTCTTTTTTGAAGTATATTAAAAAGTGCCAGCACACCAAAACCTATCCAAATCGCAAATGCATAAAATGAACTTGCATAAGCGTAATCCCTTTCCCGAGGTTGATATGGATACTGATTAAGGTAAACGGTAACAGCTATACCTGTCATTAAAAACAGCAGGGCAATAACAAGGGTATCTTTTTTATTGCTGTTCAGATGATAAAACAATCCCAGCAAACCTAGCAAAAACGGAAGCATAAAAAATTTATTTCGTGCCGGATTACGTGTACTATCAGGTAAATTATCCTGTGGCCCTAATCCAAGTATATTTTCATCAAACCAGTTGAAACCTGTTAACCAGTTTCCATGCTCAATTTCTCCCTGGCTTTCAATATCGTTCTGCCGCCCTGAGAAATTCCACATAAAATACCGGAAATACATATGTCCTAACTGGTAAGTAAAGAAGAATCTTAAATTTTCGCCGAATGTAGGTTTCATTTTAATATCTGCGGTTCCATCATCCTTTTGCACTTCCATCGGGATACCTTTGATTTTTCCGTATTGCTTATACATTTGAATGTGAGCGGATTTCTGACTGCTCCACATCCGTGGGAAAAGCGTTGTAAACCTTGGATCATAAACCGGAATTGTTCCTTTACGATCATCCGTGATTACATACTTTTTCTTTTTTGTATCCTTAACATATATAGGATTGCCATCTTTCAAATCCACAGTTGGGGCATTATAATATTGTCCGTACAATATAGGCCAGTCGCCATATTGCTCACGGGCTAAATACGATAATAAACTAATCGCATCTTCAGGGCTGTTTTCATCTATAGGAGGATCGGCACTGGAACGGATAATGATCATAAAAAAGGAAGAATACCCGATAAGGATAAATGTAAAACTCAATATAATCGTATTCCATAAAACTTTTTGCTTTTTCCTGGTATAATGAAGTCCCCAGATGATCAATCCAATCAGTAAAACGAAATAAAAGGCGGTACCTGAATTAAAAGGTAATCGAAATGAATTTACAAAAAGTAACTCAAATAAGCTCGACAATTTCACTATCCAGGGAATTATACCGTTCATTATTATTCCTAAAAATACAACAGAAATAATACCTGTCAGAATTACACCCTTTGTAGTTGGTTTATATTTCTTGAAATAATACACAAAAGCAATAGCAGGGATTGCAAGTAAATTAAGAAGGTGCACCCCGATGGAGAGGCCCATTAAAAAGGCTATTAGTAATATCCACCTGTTGGCATGAATTCCGTCCGCTTCATCTTCCCACTTTAATATAGCCCAAAAAACAACAGCGGTAAACAAAGAGGACATGGCATATACTTCACCTTCAGCAGCTGAGAACCAAAAGGAATCTGAGAATGTAAAAGCTAAAGCTCCTACAACTCCACTACCCAAAACTGCATACATTTTACCATCAGTCACTTCACCTGATTGCAACATAATCTTCTTTGCAAGGTGTGTTATCGTCCAGAAGAGAAACAGGATGGTAAAACTGCTGCTAAGTGCAGACATAATATTAACCATCAAGGCTACATTGGAAACATCACCGAAAGCAAATAGTGAGAAAAACCTGCCGATCAATTGGAACAATGGCGCTCCCGGAGGATGCCCAACTTGCAGTTTATAAGCAGTAGCGATATACTCGCCGCAGTCCCACCAACTGGCAGTAGGTTCAACAGTAAGTAAATAAACGATTGATGCAATAGCAAAAACAATCCAACCGGTTATGCGGTTTAACTTTTTGTATAATTCCATGGGTAAGCAAATTATTTTCAGATTAGCTGGCGAAATTAAGCATTTTAAGATTTATAAATGAATTGGTCACAAAATATTAACTAAAATTAACTAGGGAACAATAAGCAGGATGAATAATGATTTTGCAGGGCTGTTCAATGCCATCGCTTTTGTTAATAACTTTTATTTTGTCTTTTCTCTGTGTAACTCTGTGCTTCTCAGTGTAGCTCTGTGTTATAGCTATTTCACAAAGTTTCCACAGAGATTCACAAAGAGGAACCCCCTCTTTATATAAAATACTGATATTTAATATTGTAAGATTTGTCAAATTTTTTATTATTTTAGAATTGAACAGCCCTGAATGATTTTGTGATTTTACTTGTATGGAATAAAATATTTTATAATTTTGCACTCCTTAAAACAAATTGTTCTTAAAGTATAATGATTGACAGGAAAAAGTTTTAATTAAAAAACCTAAAATCTTTCAATCGAAAAAAGAATTGACCCATGGTGTAATGGTAACACATCTGGTTTTGGTCCAGACGTTTAAGGTTCGAATCCTTATGGGTCAACAAAAAGCCCTGACATTTTATTTGTTCAGGGCTTTTTCTTTCTTTTTAGATTTCTTTACTGTGTTCGAATCCCACTATGTGCAATCCTGGCAGTACTTGTCGGTGCTCTTTTGAAAACTCCGCTCAAATAATAGGTTATTCCAATACTTAAGTATGTATAGTAATCAAAATCGTTGTTTTTAACCAGGTTATCCAGTTTATCATTTTGTAGCTGATGCAGGTTTAAATCAGCAGTAATTCCAATCCTTTCAGTTACTTTATAGTAAATACCGGCCCCGAAAGAATATACAAATTCAGGTACGGCAGCCCTATGTTCATCGATGATCGGCTGCCCTTCATTAAATTTAAAAGTGGTGACATTAAATAAAAGCTGGCCAATTCCTGCATTTCCTACTATTCCAAAATTTGATCGATTATCCGGCCAAAATAAATTGATGAAATCAATTCTTGCCTGGATATTGTATTCGAGTAAATTAGTTTTAAATGTAATATTATTATTACCTCCCTTTAGCTTTCCATAAAAAAGCTGTCCGGATAAACCTAACCACTTTGTTACATCCTTGGTTAGCATAATTCCATATGCAGCACCACTTTCGCTCGACAATTTCTCTACCACATCGTTATCATAATAACTCATGTCTCCAAAATAGGATGTATAACCAGCATTGGCATTTATTGACCAGTTTTTTATAAATCTTGAACCGTGTTCACTCCCTCCCCACTTCTGAGCTTTTAAGAAAAGCGGAGATGAGAAAATAAAAATCAATAAGATTATGGCTAATAGTATACTTTTCCTTTTCATATCTATAATTTAATTAGCTATGTTAAATAAAAATCATGCCCATTTGGAAATTTTGCCAAGAATCAATACTTAAAATACATGTCATAAATGATAATTTTCAACCAAATTTCCATCAAACAAGGGCACATTACAACAAAGAACATTAGTTTTTGTTTACACTCATAAATCAATTCCACAGTGTTTTAAGTATGGTGAATTGAAAACGATTTGTTGAAATCTAAAAAAATTCATATTAGATAGCTGCTTTGTTAGATGCTAAATTAATTCAGAGCCTACCGGATTGGTGTTAACTAAATGTTAAATCCCATATTGGGAATAAAATTTAATATTTGGAAATTTTATCAATTAGAAACAGACTCAAATCCAATACCTCCATAACTGTTTAATATCATACATTTAGAGAGATTATATATATGAAGGATTTTAAAATTTATCAACAAAATCAGTGGAAAAATATTTGAAGTAAAGTTGGATTTTTCTATATATGGATGTTAAATAAATGTTAATAAAAGGAGAGCTATCAACAGAATTAGCCAAATTAAATCTATTTCTGTGGAAAATTATATTGAAGAATAGTGGAATTAGTCAGGCACCTGGTATTCAAAATCCAGGTTTTTTAACCAATTTTCATTTTTGTCAAAATTATCAATCCGGCCATCCAGATTAAAATCCCCAATCAGATATCCTCGCTGTCCTGTTTGGGTCGACCATATGTTTTTATCGTCAAAATCAATAATTCCGTCTTTATTACCATCTGCTGAGATCATTCCCCAAACATTGGGTTTAATTTCCTTGTATCCTGCTTCAAAACCATAAACCTGGTATTGATCCAAAGAAAAATCAAAGGAATATTGCCCATTATTAACGACAACCGGAATCGAAGTCATAATATCAAGGTGATTCCTGTGGCGAACGATTATGTATAAATCGTTGCTAACAGGCAAATCAAAAGATGGCAGACCTGATTGATCCAAACCAACAATAGTTCCATCTTTCTGCAGGAAACAGGCTCCCCTCCAAATCGTTGAATCCGGAACGGCACTTGATGCATCACCACTGGTCTCTCTTAATTCTACCAGTACCCAATCAACAATATCAGGATTTTGAATAGATTGAACTGATTCATCCCCGAAATAATTCCATGGTGGCTGATCATAAGGTTGCGCCAATGGGAAATTGGTCAAGCCGATTAAATCGGTGTTCATTTCGTTTCCATCAAATGGGCCTTCAAGAAAAACTTTCAGGTCAAGGTAATATTCTGAAGGCATGGTGGAGGATTGAACCTCAATATTACAAATAACCGGTAAATGATCGGACATATAATACAAGGCCTGCAAAACAGAATCGGGAACAGATGTATTCACAGGAGCATCGATCAATGACATGTTAAAATGATTCCCGTCATTTCCCAGAGCGTAACATGAGTTATTGATATATTTTACGCTATTGTTTCCACTTAATACATCATTGCTGAATAGAATAAAATCAAATCTGTCATCCATTCCACCGGTCGCACCACCACCAAATTGTGATGTACGGGTACTCTGTGAGTGAACCATTGAATATAATTCATTATCATGCCAATTAGCAGCCGGTAGAGGATCATTCAATGGATATAGTCCGTCATTGATCAATGATTGATATGCAGGTTCAGAACTTGTATAGACATTAAAATCCCCACCGAAGAATATATTTTTCGCATTAGGTTTATTATCAATATGTTCTTTAAATTCCAATACTTCGGCCAAACGTTTTTGCGCGTTTGTGGAACCTGTACTGGCTTTAAGGTGGGCAGAATAAAAATTAAAGAAAATTGTATCTTGTGTTTCTGAAAGATCGTATGAATTGTAATAAAGGATATATTCATTGATCAGGCGTAAGGCAGTTTCAATTGTATCCTGCGAATACAGAACTAGTTTTTCACTGTTGTAAAATAATGCGTTATCGGTATCATATCCATTTATAAAATCAGCCTTTTGAAATTTTGTTGTCCCATAAACATTCAAGCCATTCTGCAATAAAGAATTTGCTCCTTCATCACTGAGAATCTCATTTACAAGTATTATATCTGCCTCGATATATTGGTTTACAATCCTGAAATATTCAACCCGTTCAGGTGTACTTCCCGGATAGTTAAGGATGTTGTAATACATCACTTCAAGTGTATCCTGGGCAACCATCCGATTAAACGGACCTGAAATAACAAAAAGAAAACCAAATATCAAGAATGCCGACCTGAAATTTTTCATTCTTGAAATTTTTTGCAAAAAAAGTCAAAATATCTTTCCAAACTAAGTGATTAATAATAAACAACTTCACAATATGGCCTTACAGCTCGAAATTTACCTACAGTTTTAGATGAGATTCTTGTATTGTAACATTCTACCGTCTTTAAATTTGGCAGTTTTTGCAGATGTTTCAAATTCTTGATTAAAGTATTATTCAATTTTACAACTTCGAGGTTCGTCAGGTTTGCTAAAGGTTTCATATTGCTGACCTGGGTTCCGGAGAAATTTATATCCATTAATTTTTTAAAATTCTCAAATGGACCTAAATCAGAAACCGGTGTATTTTCAATATCAATAGAAGTAAGGGAACTTAGTCCAGACAATGGTGTTAAATCGCTTACAGGATTTTGATTACATTTAATTACCTTTAAATTTTGTAGCCGGCTTAAAGGTTGCAGATTATTTATTTGAGTTCCGGTAAAAGAAATCGATATTAATCCCTTAAGTTCGGTAATTGGAGTCAAATCATTTATAGCTCTTTTATCTGTGATCACAAGCGAGTCAACAAACAAAATCTGATGTAAATTTTCTTTTGATGGTGGTGATTCCAGTGAATAAGTCTCTGTAAAATATTCATTCCATTCTTTGGGCAAATCATTCCACCATTTTTCCAATTCACCGGTCTTATATATGACTATGCAATCCGGATTTTCTTGTCTAAACTTAAAGGCGGAATTATCATTTATTTTACTACTATCTGCATAGATATACTTGAGGTTTTTCAAACCTTGTAATGTCTCCAGAGAAGAAACGGAAGTGTTTTCTATCCTCAACTCTTGCAACCTGCTTAAGTTGCTTAGAAAATCCACACTCTCCAAATTTGTGTTGGACATATCAAGCCATTTAAGCTCAATGGCCTCCCCCACCGGACTATAATCTTCCACATTTACAAAAGACAAATTCAGGGAATTCATATTGTAGAGTTTGCGAACAGGGTTGAGATAAGAAATGCTATCGTTTCCTGATAAGTTCAACTCTTCAATTTTTAATAAACTGTGCAATTCTTCTCTTGTGGGATTTTCACCAAAATTTCCTAGATCCATTAGTATTTTCTTCCACTCATTATCCAGTTCTTCCCAACCAGATAATAATTCCTCAGATTCAAATATCACCAAACATCCTGGATTACCACGCATAAACTGAATTGTTTCATCCTTTGCTATACCTGTGTTATCGCAATAAACCTTTTTCAGGTTCTCTGCTTTATCAAGCGAACTCAAACTATTTACTTCTGTATTACTGATCCGGAGGACTTCAAGGTTTGCAAGTTTGCCAAGAGGTTCAATTGACGTAATAGAACTACTTTCACAATTCAGGTATTTAATTGTACCTGCATAAACGATTGAATCAAGGTTTGTGATTTTGGTTTCTGAAATATCAAAACTTTCAAGTGCACTAAGATGCTTCAAAGGGCTCAAATCAATGATTCTTGTATCGCTGCAATCAAGGGTTTTTAACTTCTGCATGTTCCCTGTAAATACAAGATCAGTGATCTTTATTCCGTTGCATTCTAAAGATTCCAGATTTACCAAACCCGAAATGGGTGAGAGATCGCTAATCAAGGTAAAACTGCAATTCAACTCTTTTAAAGTGGTAGAATAATTTAACGGACTTAGGTCATCAACCGGTGTATCAGAAAAATCGAGTACTTCAAGCCGGTTTATATTCCTGATAGGGAACAAGCTGCTGATAAGTGTATTTGAGCAATTTAACTCTTTAAGTTCCGACAACTCACTTACAGGATCCAGTTTTCTTATCTGCTCATTACCCGAAATGTCAAGTTTTGATTGTTTAAGAATACCGCTGAGTTTTGTATAAACAGTTTTAGTATCCATAAAAACCGTATCGTAGGATGAGATAGTGTTGGAGAGCGTTTGTCTTTCATCAGGCAATTCAATATCATAGTTTAATGTTGTATCAACAAGCGTTAAATCCTGATTTTGTTCGTTAAAGGTTATTATGAGGCTATCAGTAAAATAGGTAATGTCAGCCAATTCTAAAGAATCCGTAATCATTACTTCTTCACCAAATATTTTTTTCCATTCCAATGACAGGTTGATCCACCATTGCCTGGCCTCTTCCTTTTCATTAAGTTTGGTGGTATAAATACTGGCTATTTTCAAATCATTGGAAGAAATGTCAAGATTTACTTCCATAAACCTCGCTTTTCTTGATTGTACCGAATCTCCTGTAATGGTTATTCCTTCCAGCATCCTGTTAAACGAAACTCTGAAATAATGAAAATTATCTTCCTTCGCAAAATGACTGATATCAGCAATTTCAAATTTAAATTTTGCCTGTCTGTAAAAGAAAATCACATCTTTCAAATATGCCTGAACATCTTTGTGTATAGGCACTTCCCTATTTTCATCCAGGTCATCCTCAATCTGCACCTTGTCATCCTTGAAAATTTTAAGAAAACTTTCGTTGATGATAATTTCCTTTTCAATATTTACTTGCTCCGGATCACCAAGGAAATTTAATGTCCCTTCAAGGTATTTAACCAAATTGGAAACTTGTTTCCTGTAATTCTCCAGTTCCTCAGTTGTTAACAATTCTGAATTCTGTGAGAATAATTTACAGGGATTTGAAATAAAGATAAGAATGAATAAAAAGGGTACAATTTTTTTCAAGGTAAATAGAATTTAATTAGCTCTTGTTTCTCCTGCTCATTAATTTTATAAAGTTTGGAAATTAACCATCCCGAATTATTTCCCGGCCTGTTAAAATACGAAACTTCGAAATACCAACCATCAATTTGAAAGAAATGAAATTTTAACTGGCCTGTACTTACAAAGCTCATATTGCCCATCTTTATCTCGTAAAACAACAAAGACAGATAATCCGGATTATATTGCTCACTGGCGTAATATTCAACGTATTTATCATCTTTAAAAGCCTTATAAATATTCATAAAATCAAGCTCATGACTCATGGGGTGAAGGAATGATTTTTCAGTTTCACGGTCATTTCCTTTATGGAACTTCCTGAGAAACTTATTAAAATATACATTGGTGATCACCCACTTTGAGCCAAGATTTTCTTTTTCCAGTTTTAGAAAAAGCAAAAGATTTTCCCTATTTCCATAATGATTGAAAGTAGTAGCAATTTCTGCAAACCATGATCCTCCATGGAAGTCAAGAAATTCAGGAGAATCTTCACCGGTAATATCTTCAATAAACTGAGATTTTATATCCTCACCCATAAATGAACTTTCCTGGTCGAAAATCATTTTCAGGTAAACATTTCTGAAATCATTATCCCTGTATAAACTATCGCCAGGATAATAACGCACACCAAAGCGATCTTCTTCATTATTAAACCTCCTGAAAAACTGGTTCACTTGTTTGGTTTGAGCATACAAAGCACTTTCATC
>JAIOTR010000397.1 GCA_021106665.1 Bacteroidales bacterium | reverse complement strand
TCATAGAGTCTCATTTAATAGTAATGGTTCAATTTCAGGAAACAATATGTTTGATACCCTGTCCTTTTCCCCTGGGAATTTTTATAATCTAGCAGCAGGAAACACGCAAACTATTAATCATGAAGTCTTTCCTACCGGCTTTTGTGATGGGCCGATATTAATCCAATCTGCCACCAACGGAATACAAGCAAGGTTTGAAAAAGAAAGTGATACACTTTTAGTAAATAATACCTCATTAAGAGATATTAGTACGACAGGTGATGCAGTATTTATAGCTGAAAATTCAGTTGATCTGGGTAACAATAGCGGCTGGGATACTATTCTTGTTTCTGCACCTGGAAAACTGTTTTGGGTTGCCGGTACGGGTGATTGGAGTGATATGGAACATTGGTCTTTGATAAGTGGTGGAATTGGTGGGCAATGTATTCCTACTCCATTTGATACAGTGATTTTTGATCAGAATTCATATTCATCTATTGATCAGTTTACTATAGTTGATTTAAATAATGCTTTTGCACATGATATGGATTGGACCGGCGCTAATTATATTCCTGAGTTTTCCGGTTCACATAATAGTGCATATTTAAGAATTTATGGTTCATTAAAATTAAATCCAATTATGGATTTTACTTTTCCCGGATATATTTATTTTGGCTCAACCGACAGCAGTGAAACAATAATAACAGAAAACATCAAATTTCATAATTCCAATAATAATGTCTATTTTGATGGGATTGGCGGCGAATGGACATTAATGGATACCCTTGATTTGGGTTATGATTTGGCTGATAGAAATACCATTAATTTTTATCAAGGGAATTTGATCACAAATGATAAGTTTGTAAAGTGTTATAGCTTTCTCTCAACAAATAGTAATAATAGAAGTTTATCTCCTGGTAGTTCTGATATCCATATTCTTAATATATGGAATGTGTATGGAAATAATTTTACCTTATTTGAAAACAACTCATTTATCCGAATTGATTCAGGTAATTTTTACCATCGGTATGGAAATTATTTTCCCTATAATGATCTCTGGCTAGCTTCACAAAATAAATATCAAAAAGTAAGCACTTTAAGTTCAGATTCAATTATTTTCAAAAATGTTATTTTTAACAATACAGGTGAGATGTCCGGCACCAACGGCAGTGTTTATGCCGATTATGTTTCCTTTTCCGGAGAAGGTAAAATAAATACTCAATTTAGTGGTAATGTGAATGTATATGTAATTGATAGTTTGCTATTTAATTCAACTGGATTTGTTTATGGCAATGATACCGTAAGAAACTTTGTCCGGTTTGATTCGATTGGTAATATCGAGGGTAATGGCGAATATAAAAATGCCATGTTTTATAATGATGGCAATATAATTCAAAACAATCTTTTTGATACTCTTACATTTTCACCAGGCTATACTTATCAGCTTGGAGGGGAAAATACGCAAACCGTAGATGACCAATTCAACATTGTAGGTAATAATTGTGAGGACATCATTCTTGAATCCACAACCGATTCTCTTGCAAAAGTATTTAAAGAGTCAGGTTCTGTGTTTGGGGAATTCATTGAAATGACGAATATTAAGGCCTTTGGTGATGCAATATTTGACGCAGGTAATTTTAGCACTAATGTAAATAATTCAAATGAAGGCTGGATTTTTCATGATTCGCCTTTGAATTACAGTTTGGGAAATGATACATCCTTCCTTGAAGGCACAACATTGGTACTTTGTGCTCAATATTTTAATGGAAATGCCGAAACAACCTATGAATGGACCAATTGCAGTACTGGTGAAGTGTTTGGAACGGATTCCTGTGTTTCTATTACTGAAATGGGTAGTTATTGTTTAACCGTTTATTATGATGAAGGACCCGGATGTATTAAAAGTGATGATATAGTTGTTGGATGTTTCCTTGACCTGTCATTTGACACTACACATGTGAGTTGCAATGGATTTAATGATGGTGCCATTGAAATGCAAATTGTAGTGGGAGCCGAGCCTTATGATATTAGTTGGTTTGATGAGAATGGTCAATTAATAAGTACATCCCAGAATGTTTATGATCTTTCTGTAGGCTCATATTATTATACAATTATGGATGCTGAGTTTTGTACATCGGATGATACGATTTCTTTAACCGAACCTGATGAACTGGAGATGGGATACATTTCCACGGAGACATGTTATGGAGAAAATAACGGAACCATTGAGGTTTTAATTACCGGTGGTACTGAACCATATCTTTATACCTGGTCGAATGATTCAACTGATCTTATGTTAACAGGGTTAGAACCAGGAGAATATAGTATTTCAATTACTGATGATAACAACTGTCCCCCAGTAAATGAAACAATTACAATCAACCAATTAGATGAACTTGTTTTTGATTTACAGGGAACAGATTTAATATGCTATCAAGACAGCAGCGGTTTTATGGAAATTCTTAACCTAACAGGAGGCACCGGTAATTATATAGAATATTCATGGTATGTTGATGATGTTTTTTATTCCAATGATCAAAATCTTTATAATGTACAGTCTGGAGAATATACTTTGACGATTACTGATGATTATGGTTGTAACGCTTCTGATAGTGTAACCTTAACTGAACCGGAAGAAATAATTTTAGAGTTAGTTGGTTATAATGGGGAAGTATATTTAGGTTCAATTGATCTTACTGTAACAGGTGGAGTAGCCCCATACGAATATTTATGGAACACTGGTGTCACCACTGAAGATATTGATCCTCTTGGAGGTGGTAACTATGTTGTAGAGGTTACTGATAATAATCTCTGTAAGGCAACTGACAGTTTATTTGTTGAAGTCCATTATAGAGTTTATGCACCTACAGCCTTTAGTCCGAATGGTGATAATATCAATGATGAATTTGAAATATTTGGCCTTGGGACAGATTTATTGGAGTTTGATCTAACTGTCTTTAACCGCTATGGGCAAATCGTTTTTCAGGCCGATAACGTTAATCATCATTGGAACGGAAGATTAAATAATGTTGGTGAGCCATTGCCGATGGAGGTATATACCTGGCAGATTAGTTTAAGCTATTGGGGAGGTAGTCAGGTTATTGATAGCGG
>JAIOTR010000073.1 GCA_021106665.1 Bacteroidales bacterium | reverse complement strand
GGAGGGGTTATTTATGTTTACAATGGGATTTATTATGAAAATATTTCAATTAATAAAAGAATAGAACTACTTGGAGAAGATAAAGATTCAACAATAATTGACGGTCAAAACCTTAATGATGTAATTAACATTTCCAATGACTCGATTTCGATATCCGGTTTCAATATAATCAATAGTCTTGATTATGGTATTAAAATTAATTCTAATGCAAATAGTGTAATTGGAAATAATTTTAGTTCACATGAGGAAGAAGCTATATATTTATTTATGGTAGAATCTAACCACATTGCAGAAAATAATTTTAATGATAATAGTGGTGGAATAAAATTAGATCAATCTAACCATAACTCTATTGAAAATAATGCTTTTTATCATGGTAGTCTTAACTTATATTTGAGTTGTAATTATAATGAAATTTCGGGCAACACAATACAAAATTACGGTAGACTAGAATTGAGTGGTTCCTTTTATAATATTATCATTGAAAATGTTCTTTCGAGTTGCTGGGGATCGAGATTTGATCATTCTGAACATAATGTAATAGTTGGAAACATCATCACAAATTGTGAAACAGCGATAGATTTTCATGCATGTAATTACAATACAATTATTGAGAACACAATTTCAGGGAATATCGATGTGGGAATAATTTTACCTGACTGCATGTGTGGAGGTTGTAATAACAATCAAATCTACCATAATAACTGGATCAACAATAAATTACATGCTGCTGATGGCTGCTCAAATAGTTGGCATGATGATTATCCTTCAGGTGGCAATTTCTGGGATGATTATTCCGGGGTGGATAATTTTTCCGGTCCAAATCAAAATATTCCAGGAAGTGATTCAATCGGAGATACTCCATACTATATAAATGGTATTGTACAAGATCCTTATCCTTTAATGTTTCCATTTGGTTTTCCCCCTTTAGCGGATGAAGTTTATGTGGATGATAACTTTGATGAAAATACACCTGGCTGGGGGTATGATCATTTTGATTTAATATATCAAGGTATTAACCTGGTAAATAGAGGAGGAATTGTAAATGTTGCAAACGGAACTTATTTCGAAACTATCTTTATTAATAAGAAAATTACTTTAATGGGTAACTATAAAGATTCAGTGATAATTGACGGAATGGGACAGCATAAAATAATTTATAACATGGCTGATTCAGTTGCCCTATCAGGTTTAACAGTAAGGAATGGGGCATATTTTTCTCAGGCTGTTACATTTAATGATGCGGAATACTGTTTTTTAACCCAATGTAAAATTGAAAATTGCTACGATGGAATCTGGTGTGGAAATGCTAATCATATGAAAATAACTTCTATCACTGTTTCAGATTGTGATGGAACAGGATTTATCCTGGGATCCAATTCCTGCTTGATCTCAGGGAATACTTTTCAAAATAATTGGCGAGGAGTTATTATTGTAGCATCCGGAACTAAATTCTCAGGTAACAATGTCATGGATAACTTTGGACAGGGAGGAGTTTCGATCTATAATGCAGACAGTAATCTTATAATTAGCAATACCATTTCAAATAATACAGGATATGGTATAAGACTATATAATTCAAGTGACAATAATACCCTAAAAGGAAACAGGATAGAGAATAATTCAGAGTACGGAATAAAACTGTTCGATAATTCCAGTAATAATATTATTTATCACAATATCCTTAATGATAATCTTCCAGCAAATGCTTACGATGAATGCAGCAACACCTGGCACAGTGGATACGAGTTGCCTTTCAATCCTTGGTTTGGTGGAGGCAATTTTTACGGTGACTATTCAGGTACAGATGAGTTCCGAGGTCCCTGGCAAAACATTCCGGGAAGTGATGGCATTGGTGATGAAGCTTACACCATACTTGGGAATAACGGCAATTATGATCCTTATCCTTTTATGAATGAATATGGCTGGCATATCAGACTTTGGGATGAAGTGCTGGCTGAAGGTGGATATAATCCTGGCAATACTGATACAGTGTTTAATTACAAAAAGGGTCAAAGTTTAGAGCATGGTTTGTTTTTTGAAAATACTTTGTTTTTCAAAGTTTTCCCAAATCCGGGAAAGAATCAAATCTTTATTAACGGAATCGATACCGAATATAATTTTGATTTAAAGTTATATAGTCTCCAGGGTAATGAAATATTTTCGTCCAATGATAATACCGGTGAGTTAGAGGTAAACACTTTGCAATTACCTGCCGGTTTGTATTTTTATCTTATAACTTGTGAGAACGGTTATAGTCAATCCGGCAAATGGATTAAAGAATAAACGATAGATATAATTTTATTTTTCAAGTTGAGCAACCCTGTCATTCATATTGAAAATTTAACCAAGTATTATGGTGAAACATTAGGAGTAAGTGATATTTCTTTCGAGGTTAACCATGGCGAAATATTCGGATTCCTTGGCCCAAATGGAGCCGGCAAAACAACAACAATTCGTTTGTTACTTGATATGCTTCGGCCAACTAACGGTAAAATCAGGATTTTTGGAAAAGAAGTAAAACCTGATTCTTTTGAAATCCGGCAGAAATGTGGCTATTTGCCCGGGAATTTTTCTGCATATGGAAATTTGACAGGAAAAGAGTTTCTGAATCTTTGCGCAGATCTACGAAAAGCGCCTCATCATATTGAGCCAAGGCTATTTGATCGTTTCGAATTATCAGATATCGATATCAACAGAAAGATTAAACATTTATCTCATGGTATGTTGCAGAAGCTCGGCATCATCCAGGCTTTTTTTCATCACCCGGAACTGCTGATACTTGATGAACCAACCATTGGCCTCGATCCATTAATGCAGGAAGAATTTTATGATCTTTTAAATGAATACCAGGATAAGGGTTGTACCATTTTTTTTTCGTCTCACAATTTATCGGAGGTTGAAAAAGTTTGTCATCGTCTCGCAATTATCCGCAAAGGGGAATTAGTTAAAGTAGAATCAATTGAAACATTGAAAAATCAATTGAACCGTAAACTTATTATTTTACTTAAACATCCTGTTGAGAATCTTAATCTGCCTGATGCTCAATTACTGAAACAAGATGGTTTGAGCTATGAATTTATTGTAAAAGGTGATGTAGCGACTTTGTTAAAATCCCTTGGGAAATTACCATTGGCCGATATTGTATTTCCTGAACCCAATCTGGAAAACATCTTTATAAACTTTTACAAGAATCAGAAAGATGAATAAGATGGGATATATTCGGTTAATCTGGAGAAACAACAGGGGATTTGCCATCTTCAGTATGGTTTTTATAACCTTGTTGCAATTTTTAATTTTATACCTCGTCACCACTTTCGATACGCTGGCGATTGTTTCCGCAATCCTGGAGCAGATACCTGAAAAAATGAGGATGTTTCTGAATGAAAGTTTTTTTAATATGCTAACATTTGATGGTGCTGCAGCTTTTGGATTCAACCATCCTTTGGTATTGGCAGTACTGGCTATTAATGCCATTAACATTCCTGTTCATCATATTTCAAGGG
>JAIOTR010000227.1 GCA_021106665.1 Bacteroidales bacterium | reverse complement strand
TGTCCGTTAAAAAAGGTCGTAAAACCAGGCCCAACATCAAACTGGGAATTTGCGGAGAGCATGGGGGAGATCCTTCATCCGTTGAATTCTGCCACAGGGTAGGTTTGGATTATGTGAGTTGTTCACCTTTCCGTGTACCGATTGCACGATTGGCAGCAGCGCAGGCTGTAATCAGGAAGAAACTGGAAAAGAAAGCTAAAAAAGTTTCTAAAAAGCAGAAGAAAGCTAAAAAATAGACACCATAACTTGGTAATAAAAAGCAGCTCTTATGGGCTGCTTTTTTGTTTTCCTCTTTGGGAATTGAAATCCGGATGAGCAGTGATAAAAAATACTTTAACTTTGTTCTGAGAAATCGGAAAACATTGATTACATGAACCAACTCTATTTTGGGGATAACCTGGATATTCTTAAAGATTTATACGCCAAGCACCCGGAAGGATATATTGATCTTATCTATATTGATCCCCCGTTTAATTCAAAGCGTAATTACAATGTGCTTTTTGAAGATATTGAAATGGAGGATACCAAAGCACAAAAAGAAGCCTTCGCCGATACCTGGAGCAATGTATCGTATTATGATGCGCTTGAAGAATTAAAGGAATCAGACCTCGATCTTCATACTTATATACATGCCCTTGACAATATCCGTATTTCGAAAGGGGCTATAGCTTACCTTACCACAATGGCTATCCGGATTTATTATATGCATAAATTATTGAAGGATACGGGCAGTTTTTATTTGCATTGCGATCCGACCATGAGTCATTACTTAAAGATTATTTGTGATGTAATATTTGGTGAAAGCAATTTCAGAAACGAAATTACCTGGCAAAGAACCAATGCTCATAGTGATTCAAAACAAGGCAGAAAAGCTTATGGAAATATTTCTGATCTAATTTTATTTTATTCTAAATCTACTACTAATACCTTTAATACTCAATATTTACCATATAGTAAAGAATATCTAAAAAAGTTTTATAAATATGAAGATGATAAGGGACGGTATTCCCTTGGTGATTTAGCTGCTCCTGGTGGTTCGTCTAAAGGTAATCCATATTATGAGTTTTTGGGAATAAAAAGATATTGGAGATTCTCAAAAAAAAGAATGGAAAAACTATATAATGAGGGGATGATCATTCAGTTGAAAAAAGGAAATGTTCCGAGACAAAAAAGATATTTGGATACAAATAAGGGAATTGAACTTCAAAATATTTGGACTGACATTAAACCTTTGCAGCACGCACATGCTGAAAAGATGGGCTATCCCACCCAAAAGCCATTGGCTTTAATGGAAAGGATCCTAAAAGTTAGTAGCAATGAAGGAGATGTTGTCGCTGACTTTTTCTGTGGTTGCGGTACCACCATTGCTGCGTCTGAAAAGCTAAACAGGAAATGGATCGGAGCCGACATTTCGCACCTGGCCATAAAACTAATTTCGAAAAGGTTAATAGATACATACGGGCCGGAGATAAGGAAGGAGTTTGAAATATTCGGATTCCCGAAAGACATTGCTTCGGCTCATTCGCTGGCCAGTGATACCCGCAGTGGCCGCTTTAAATTTGAAGAGTGGATCATTGAGGTGATGTTGCATGGCATTCTCAATCCACGCAAAACCGAAACCGGTTATGATGGATATTTTACGCTGGATGTACAGGGAAAAAAGGATGTGGTTTTGGTTGAGGTTAAAAGCGGCAATGCATCTTTAACGCAATTAAATCACTTTATTAAAACAGTAGAAACAAAAGATGCACATGCAGGTGTATTTGTTTGTTTTAAAGAGCAAATTACCAGGGGAATGCTGGAATCGGCAAAAAAACAAGGATATTACAGGATAGAATTTTTCCAGGCCAAATACGACAAAATACAGGTACTCACAGTTGAAGACCTGATGGACGGGAAACTGGCCAACCTTCCTTCGTTTGATCAAAGCACCTTTGCCTCATCTAAAAAAGCTGAGAAGGGAAATAAGGAGCAGGGGAGGTTGTTTGAGTGAAGAAATTCATACTCTACAGGATAAGATATTCCGAAGAAATACCACGTGAATTAAATATGAATATTTCAGGATAACAGTATATTTGTATGTGATAAAAGGCGTTATGCAAAATTTTCTCCACAATTAAGTGAAGACATTTTAACAAGCTTAAGCAAGGTATAAAACTCACAATATGCTGATAAGCAAAAAAAGAATAAGAGTAATTAAAACTGTAATCATTGGATTCAACATTTTATTGTTCTTTATAATTGCTTTAATTTTAATATGGTTTGGCAAAATTCGATTTGAGTGGAGCGATGAGCTTATTCTAAAGTACAAATATGAAAAGAATAAAAGTAAGTTAAAGAGGATTTTAGTTCTTGGTGACTCCCAGTTAGAAAAATGGCCTATGAGGCATTGCCTGTATAAGGATATGGAGAGGTTTTGCAAAAAGAATGATATCGGCTATGTTAATGCTGCGCACTATGGATTTGGTCCCATTGAATACAAAGACCGACTGGAGTACATTGCGCCGGATTATAAACCAAACTTGATCATTTTGTTTTACTATATTGGAAATGATCTGACCGATATTATGTTACGGGATGATCAAGTGCCTAAAAAACCTACATATAATGTTGTCTATATAGAAGGGAAATCAGAAACGCAGAAAAAAAGGAAAAAAAGAAGATCTACTTTTAATTGGGACTATTTTAAAAATAAGGGTATCGATTCTATAGTATTTGAATACGCAAGACATAATGCCTTAAATCCACACATTTTGATTATGAGTATTTGGCAACCTGATTATTTGTTTGATAATAATTCTGTTTTTTCAATAGATAGCAAATATGCCTGGTATAAAATTCTCCAAAAATTTGAAGATATGTTAACATTTGCTGAACAAATAAATTCAGAATTTTGTATTGTTGCTATCCCATCAACTGTACAGGTAGATAGCAGTCATTATGATTTTTACAGAAAGATTGCGTTTAATGTATCCAATGAATTAATGTATTCCAATGAACCTCAGAAATTGTTAAACGATTTTGCTTCCGCTTCTGCAATTAAGTATTTGGATTTGCTTCCACATTTCAAGAATTATTCTAACACATCTGAACTTTATTTTGAGAATGATGATCATCTGAGTACAGCAGGACACAAACTTGCATTTAAATTGGTGAAAGAGGAAATTTTAACATGGTTTTTGGACAAGAATGAAAATTATAGGAGAAATGAAAGAGAAAATAATTTCTATAAAAATTATACTAATTGGGCAATAAGATATACAATGGAGGGAATAAAAAAAGACTCAAATTGGTTTGAATTAGTAAAGAAAAAAGCCGAATCGAAATCAATTAGTGTAGATTCTATGTTATTTTTAGATGCCAGGTATGTGGTAGAAAATTTAGATAGTACTAAAACTTTGCATAACTAAGTATAAAAATAATAGCCTGTTCTGTAGAAAATTAAAGGGATCTTATCCGACTTAAATTTGTGGGGGTTTGAATTGCAAACGCTCGTAATCGGCTACTATTCTTATACTAAACGTTAGTAGTAATTTGAAATGAAAAATTTAGCTGAACCATATACAAAGTACTACAAGATATTTATCTTGTTATTTTTATTATTAGTTTTAATAATAATCTTAATCGGTGACATTGTTTCAATTATAAATAATGACAAAGTATTAATAATCTTATTGACTATAATGTTCTTGATCTTAGCAATAGGATATTATTTACTTAATAGACTATTTGCAAAATATG
>JAIOTR010000257.1 GCA_021106665.1 Bacteroidales bacterium | reverse complement strand
TCTCAACTATAATTTTCCCATGATGGATTTCCACAAGTTCTTTTGTTAGTGCCAGTCCGATACCTGTTCCTTCCTGGTCTTTGGTGTAAGAATCGTCTGCCTGGTAAAAGCGATCAAATATGTGTTCGAGTTTTTCGCGTGGGATGCCGCGACCAGTGTCAGAGATGGTAATGTTCACCCCCCTGCCCCCATCGAGGGGGGAAATTTCGGACTCTGCCTTGTCCCCCCTTGAGGGGGGATTAAGGGGGGTGACTGCCACTTCTATCCTCCCACCTTCTCCCGTAAACTTAAACGCATTCGATAATAAATTATAAAGGATTTTCTCAATTTTATCTTTATCAACAAATATCGGGATATTTTCTTCAGCAGATTGAAATACCAGCTTGATATTTTTTTGTTTGGCCAATGATTCAAACGACTGTACATAACCATTAATCAGTGCAACAATATTTATTTCTCTGGCATGTAATTTCATTTTCCCTGATTCTAATTTTGAAAGGTTTAAAAGTTGATTGATCAGGTTTTGTAAACGCAAAGCATTGCGCTGCATGATATCCAAATCTTTATTAGCTTCACCTGTTATTTGTGTTCTTATCTTTTCAAGTGGACCCAATATTAGAGTAAGTGGTGTTCGGAATTCATGAGAAATATTGGCAAAAAACCTGGACTTCATCCGGTCGAGTTCTTCCAGCTTTTCATATTGAACCTGTTCAAGAGTCATTTTTTGTAAAAGTTGCTGCCGTCTCAAATAAAACCGAAATATAATATACAATATGGAAATAATAAATAGTAAATATAAAGAATACGCCCACCAGGTCTTCCACGGAGGTGGTAAGATGGTGATCGCCATACTTACCCCTTCTTCATTCCAATAGCCATCGTTATTGGAACCTTTCGCGCGGAAAATATAATCTCCTGGTGGGACTCCAGTGTAATTTGCAAGCCGTCGGTTACCGGAATAGATCCAGTCATCTTCAAAGCCTTCAAGGTAGTAGGCATATCGATTTTTAGAAGGATTGGTATAATCCATTGCTGAAAACTCTAATGAGAAAAAGTTTTCTCTGTGATTTAGTATGATATGTTTTTTTACTGTAATACTGCTGTCAATTTGTGCAGGATTATTTCGAACATGAAATTTTGTTATAATAACAGGTGGAATATGCAGATTCTCCCCAATGCTATCAGGATAAAAACTTATATAGCCCAATCCCGATCCATCTGGTGCTCCTATAAACATTTTACCATCTTTACTCCTGGAGATTCTCTGAATATATATATCACTAAAGGACAGGAATTGTTTTATCTTAAATTTTTTATTAATTATGTTATCTTCTGACGGTATATTTAACCTCAACAATCCATTTTGAGTAGTCAACCAAAGGTTTCCATGATTATCTCCTGTTATATCATCGATAAAGTTTGAGGCCTCATTTAAGTCAAAAAATATTCTCTCAAAATTGTTTGATTCCTTATTAAACCTGTTCAGTCCATATCGTGATGCAAACCAGAGTCTGTTTTGATTATCTTCATATACAGACAAGATATTATTACTACTAAGGCTCTTATCATCTTTTGGATTATGAGTATAATGAATGAAAGTATCTGTCTTTCTTAATTCGGGGGTTTGACAAAATAATCCTATACTATTCGTACAAATCCATAAATTTCCAGCACTATCTTCAAAAATCCTCATTACACTGCGTCTCATAGGAGGATCGGTTATTGGTAAAAAGGAAAAGTTTGTTATCGGGCTCACTCCCCTTTTTCTTCGATAAATTCCATGAAATGTTCCTATCCAAATAGATCCTTCTGAGTCCTCACAAATATCATAAATGAAAGTTGCTTTGATAGGCCTGTCTGTCAATTTACAAAATACAAATTCATTTAATTCCCTGTCCATATAATAAATTCCAGTTCTATTATCTCCTACCCAGATATTACCTTCGTTATCTTCAATAATATCTTTAACCATACCTGTTAATTTGTTTCCCTTTTTATCTGATTTCAAGGCCTTATACCAGCATATTTCATTCATTTTACTGTCAAAATGAACCACTCCTTCATCGCCAGTACCTACCCAAAAATCTCCCCTGCTATCTTCCAGGAAAACTTTGGCAGTGCTACTGTATTTTTTTGCAAAATCACGATGCTCATTAAACGGGGTTGCTGCCTTATCTTGAATATTTAAACCATAAGCAGTAGATACCCATAATATTCCAGTTTCATCTTTGTAAACACGATATACAGAGTTTCCTATTAAGCTTTTCGGGTCAGCTGGATCAGGCATGATACGAATACCATCTAAGGGAGGGATGGTGACCTTTAATAATCCGTTTGAAGCAATCCAAAGAGTATGGCCATCATTATTTGAGTCCATCCATAAGTCCCGCGCAATATATTTATAAAATTGCTTTTCTCCTTCTAATAATGGGCGTAAAATAGCAGGCTCATAAGTATCTTTGAAATATGTCAAAATAGCCTTAGGCGTCATAAACCACAAATTTCCTTTGTTATCTTCTCTTATTGCACAGTATTCTGGAATAAAATTGTCAGGCAATGGAGGTACCGGTTCAATAGCCTCAAATTTTTCATTATTTCTGTCAAATTGATATAGTCCGCTATTCGTTCCTACCCATAGAATGCCAGCCCGGTCTTCATAAATTGAGAGTATTTTATATAGTAATTTGTTACCTGGATTAGGATGATAATGTGTAAAGCTATCCGACAGTGGATCATATTTATTCAAATCGCCATTTGAAGAACCTATCCATAAAACCTCATCTTTATCAATAAACAAACTCAATACACCATTATTACTAATACTCCACGGATTATCAGGATCATGAATATACCGTGTAAATTTTTCTGAATATGGATCAAATTTATTAAGTCCATACAAAGTTCCCATCCATAAATATCCCTTTTTATCTTCAACAATGTTGCTTTTAACATTATTATGGCTAAGGGAGGTAGAATCAGCCGGATCATATTGATATACTTTGATATCATATCCATCGTACCGGCACAATCCTGCATTCGTTGAAATCCACATAAAGCCATGTGAATCTTTGATAATAGTCCAGGTATAATTGGAAGGAAGTCCATCTTCGGTAGTAAGGTGCCGGAATTTGTATTGTTCGGTTTGGGGGTAAACTAATAATATTGAAGAGACTAGAAAAAATAATAAAATAAGATATGTTTTGTGATGGCTTTTCATTGTTACGTTACACTTTCAACTT
>JAIOTR010000060.1 GCA_021106665.1 Bacteroidales bacterium | reverse complement strand
TAAACACTAAGCCCATGAAAATTCCCATTTACCAGGTTGATGCATTTACCAGTGCAGTATAAAAATTAGTGTTTTTTCTTTGTGAACCTCTGTGGAAACTTTGAGAAACTTTGTGTAATAGCTATAACAAAGAGCTACACTAAGAAGCACTGAGTTACACGGAGAAAAACTCCAATTAAGTTATTAATACATTGAACAGCCCTGACTAACTGATAATCATATTTGACCCATGTATTGATTTTTTCGTATATTTGGAGAAGCTAATTTTATAAAACAGATGGTTCCATGAAAAAACTATTTGTTATTCTTCTGTTTCTGTTCTTCAGTAACCTAATTATATTTGCGCAACCCTGTTTGCCCGAAGGCATCACATTCACAACACAAGTTCAGATTGACAGTTTTCAAATCAATTACCCAAATTGTACTGAGGTTGAAGGAGAGGTTATAATTGGAGATTGGGATAGTACTGCTATAAATAATCTCACTGATTTAAGTGTTTTAACTTCATTTGGCCAGGGACTTTGGATTGAGAATAACAATAACCTTGTCGGTTTATCAGGATTAGACAACATAACCAACATTGGAGGAAACCTGGTGATTAAGGAGAATGATATCCTTAGCAATTTAACCGGGTTGAATACTTTGGTTACTATTGTTGGAGACATTGAAATCCAGGATAATGCTGCTCTGTTAAGTTTTATGGGTTTGGATAATTTGACTTCTATTGGTGGAAGCCTACAAATTTATGATAACGACAACCTGATCAATTTAAATGGATTAGAAAATTTAAGCTCTATTGAAGGAGATCTGATCATTGGCCATAATAATACTTTATATGGGGGTAATCCATCTCTCACAAATATATCGGGCTTGAGTATGTTGACTTCGATTGGTGGAGTTCTTAGAGTTTCAAATAATAATATTCTAACCAGTTTAGAAGGATTAGAGAATATTGATGCCGGAACTATTTACGGCTTATTTATAGAAAACAACAATTCTTTATCTTCCTGCGAAGTTGAGAGTATCTGTGATTATCTTTCAAATCCCATGGGAACGGTTAATATTGAGAATAATGCACCGGGTTGCAACTTCATTTCGGAGGTGATAGATGCCTGTGATGGAATTTGCCTGCCTTATGGAATAGCTTTTAATTCACAAGAAGAAATCGACAATTTCCAAAACAATTATCCTAACTGTACAGAAATAGCAGGTAATGTAGTAATAAGCGGACAGGACATTACAAATTTATTCGGCATGGATATATTGACTTCTGTCTGGGGAAACTTAATTATTGGAGGCAACCTTACTCTGGCCAGCTTTGCAGGTTTTGACAGTCTCACTTTCATAGGAGAAAACTTATTAATTGCTGAAAATGACATTCTTTACAGTTTAGCAAATTTTGCTAAACTTAATACTATTGCAGGTAACCTAAAGATTGCAGACAATGATGCTCTCGTAAGTTTATCAGGCCTGGAAAATTTGACTTCCATCGGTAATCATATTAGAATTATTAATAATTCTCTACTGTTTGATTTAGCCGGATTGGATAATGTTAATAATGTTTGGGGGAATTTAGTTATTGATAACAATAACAACCTGGTAAATTTATCAGGTTTAAGCAATATTCAAGGTATTATAGGAGATCTAAAGATTAGAGACAATGATTATCTCGAAAGCTTTTCAGGATTGGATAATTTAGTATCTATTGGAGGAAATTTTCTGATCCAGAATAATAATACCCTGCTAAATTTATTGAGTTTAAACGATTTAACCTTTATTGGTGGCCTCGAAATAGTGAATAATGATGCCTTAACAAATCTAACAGGGGCAGAAAATATCAATTCGATCTGGGGAAATATTTTCATCCTGGATAATGATACCCTGAACAGCTTAGCAGGATTAGATTCAATTACTCCGGAAATAATAGAATATTTAGCCATTTCAGGAAACAGTGCATTATCAGATTGTGCTATTGAAAGCATTTGCGATTACCTTGATTTACCAAATAGTATTTTAGAAATCTCTGATAACGCCACCGGTTGTAACAGTGTGGAAGAGGTGGAGGAAGCTTGTTGGACATCAGTCACTGAAATATGTTGTGGCGATATATTCACCATCATCCCAAATCCTTTGGAATCAAATGCAGTTATAACCTATACTCTGAATCAAAGTTCACCTGTTACTTTAAAATTTCTTGATTTGAACGGGCGATTAGTTGTATCTTTAGTAGATGAATTCCAGCAGCATGGAGAACAAAGAAAAATATTCCACGGCGATGGATTGAAGTCTGGAATTTATTTTTGTATGCTAATAACCAACGAAGGAATGCAAACGAAGAAAATTATAAAACTATAACACCCCCACCCCGTCCCTCCCCCTTCTTCGCTTTTGCATAGCTTCAGCGACGCAAAGGAGGTGGAGGGAGAAAGGGAGGGGTCAATAAAATTCATCATGAAAAAACAAATTTACACTTTATTCATCCTTTTTGCACTCGTGGTCACTTTTACTACCTGTGAAAAGGACGAAAACAACGAAGAACCAACCGATCCAAACAAAGGAACCGTAAAGGATGTTGAAGGCAACACCTATGCTACCGTCAAAATCGGGGATCAATGGTGGATGGCTAAAAACCTGAACACTACCAAATTCAGGGGTGGAGATGATATTCCCAATGTAGCCGGATCAGGTGAATGGGCCAATTTGGGAGACGCAGCATATTGCAATTCAAATAATGACCCGGAAATTGCTGCAGATTACGGCAGGCTTTATAACTGGCATGCAGTCGTAGACGGACGGAAGATATGTCCTGAAGGATGGCATGCACCCAATGACGATAACTGGACAACTCTTGTCGAATTTTTAGGAGGTTATGAAGTTGCCGGTGGTAAACTCAAACAAGCAGGCACTGATTTTTGGAACAATCCTAACACTGATGCTACTAACGAATCCGGGTTTACTGCATTACCGGGTGGAGTGAGGAATGCCAACACCGGTGATTTTGCAGGCATCGGATCCACCGGAAGCTGGTGGAGCGCTTCTGCACAAAATGCTGATAATGCATATGCCTGGGGACTAACATATACAAATGGAGCCATCGCCAATTACAATCTGGATAAGAATTCGGGATTGTCGGTGCGGTGCATGAAGGATTAAATAAAAAATGCATTTCAAAGAATTTTCTTATTTTCGTATTAAAGTGTAAAAAGTGGACATCCGGCAAATTTTACTGAAATACTGGGGATATTCTTCTTTCAGGCCCATGCAGGAAGAGATCATCCATTCTGTGTTGGATGGGAAAGATACACTTGCATTGCTTCCAACCGGCGGAGGAAAATCCATTTGCTTCCAGGTTCCGGCCATGACGCTGGATGGCCTTTGCCTGGTTGTAACTCCATTGATCGCCCTGATGAAAGACCAGGTAGGAAATTTGAAGAAAAAGGGAATTAAAGCTGTAGCGATTTATTCCGGGATGCATCCTGATGAAATTGAGCTGGCCATTAACAATTGTATTTACAACGATGTAAAGTTTTTATACCTCTCCCCCGAACGCCTTGAAACCGACCTGATCAAAAACAATATCGAAAGAATGAAGGTTTGCCTTCTCGCTGTTGACGAAGCACACTGCATTTCGCAGTGGGGTTATGATTTCAGGCCTGCTTATCTTAACATTATTAAAATCAGGGATTATCTTAAAAATATTCCGGTATTAGCTTTGACGGCAACTGCTACAAGCGATGTTGTTGTTGACATCCAACAGAAACTTGGTTTTAAAGAGCCGAACTTATTCCAGCAAAGTTTCGAGCGTAAAAATTTGACTTATGTTGCTATTGAAGAAGAAAATAAGCTTAACCGGCTTTTAAAGGTCATAACCAATTTAAAGGGTAGCGGGATCGTTTACCTGAGAAGTCGAAAAAAAACTGTTGATGTTGCGGAATTCCTGAAGAAAAATAATATCAGCTCCACTTTTTATCATGCGGGCTT
>JAIOTR010000556.1 GCA_021106665.1 Bacteroidales bacterium | reverse complement strand
TGGGAATTGATGTCAGAGTATCAAATGCACGTTTCCAAAAGTCATAAGGAACACCATCTGCATAATCACAACGATAACCATCAACATTCGCTTCTAATATCCAATATTTCATAGCATCAATCATCGCTTCACGCATATCCTGATTGCTATAGTTCAAATCGGCAACGTCAAGCCAGTGGGTGCCGGGAGGATGAATGATATTGCCTACATTATCTTGTGTGTACCATGCTTTATTGGTTATCCATGCATTATCCCAGGCTGTATGATTGGCAACCCAGTCCATAATGACAGCCATATCTTTTTGGTGGGCTTCATCTGTCAGCGTCCTTAAATCTTCAAGTGTCCCATATTCATCACTTACAGCCTTATAGTCTTTTACCGAATAGGGGGAATTGACGGAATTTATTTCACCAATGGGATGAATGGGCATTAACCAAATAACATTCACACCCAATGCTTTTATCTCGTCCAATCTGTTGATTACGCCTTGCAAATCACCACCTGAACTAAAAGCCCTTAAGTTAACTTCGTACATCACAACATCTGAAGTTACAGGAATATTGTCGAATGGAGTTCCATATTGTGTATATCCTGATGGGTTATTTCCATTGTTATCATCAGGTGGAATATCATTTTCATCTTCACAGGAAAAAGCAATAACAAGGGTAAAAAATAGTAGAATGAAATTATTCAGAATTTTCATTAATAATTGAATTTGTTAAAAATTATTTTCCTCAGATTTTTTTAGGAAACCTAAGCCAGTTAGGGGTTAAAAATATTCAAATTACTTTTCTTTTTCAATAAAAGGCTCAAAGAAAGGTAAGTCAACTTCATAAATAACTTTAGGTTTTACACCTAATTCTACCTTTTTAAACATTTTTACTAATTTTTCTCCATCAACAAGTTCTACTTGTGGTGCTCCATCTCGATTTGCCTCTTTTACAGCATCAGCGGAAAAAGTTCCAGTAGTCATTATAATACCCTTTTCTGCTCTTCCAATCATTGCATTTCTAAAGTCTCCAACTTGTGCTCTTGAAACTGTTCCTTTATATCTTTTACATTGAAATAAAACTTTAAAACTTACAAACGGATTCATCTCCAATGTTCCATAACCATCAATACCACCGTCATGCGATTGACCAGTTACAACTACATTCTTAAATCCTGATTCACGTAATAATCTCTGACATATTTTTTCAAACCCTGAAGGAGTTAGACTTTGCAGTACATGAAGAAGATCAGTTTTATTTTTTGTTTGTATCTCATCAGGTTCAGATTCTTCTTGTTCTTCAATCAACTTTTTTTCTGATTTATCTTTTCTGGTTTTTCTGTGTATTTCAACCCATTTTTGAAATATTTCTATGGCTTGATCTTTATTCAAAAATGTATTTTCTCCTTTTGGAGTGAGTGCCCAAATTCCATGTTGAGAAGCATCCAAAAGACCTTCCCATGCTAAGTATTGTCTCGCCCATGCAATTTGATTATAAAATCTTGACTGACCAGAATTTAATATTTCATTTAGTTTATCATCCTGAATATTTAAGTTTTCTGCTATTTTATCAGAAGCTTCTCTTGGTTTTCCTGAACCACCAAGTTGCCTTAATGCATCAAGAAGGGGCTCAAACCATTTTACAAATTCTGCTTGACTTTTTCTTTTTTTTGCCATTTGTTTGTATTGATGTGATTTACTGCATTACTGCCATTCAAATATATCCTCCTTCTTCAAAGGTCGCTGACCTTCAATCCACTTAAATCCCTTCATCTGTTTGTCTTGCACAGGTAATTCATTGTGAGGGTACATATGTGCTTCAACATTTCTGATGGGTGTAATGGAATAAACTTCATTATCCGAAAGATAAATATTCATATCGCTCGATTCGGTTTTATTGATTCCCATCATATCACCGTTTTCTTCCCTTATATAAAAAACAGATTGCGCATTACCGAATACTTTAATTTTTACCAGGTCATTATCCTTGAAATAGCCTGTCATTATTTTGCCTTTGATCTGGTTAAATGTATTTCGTGCGATTGTATCATCCATTGATATTATAAAACAGGAATTGATCAATGCCATGGTATCAATTTGATTGTTGCATAAGGCAATCCTGACAGAGTCGGCTGTAAGTTGGTTTTCATCTGACCATAGAACAGGATTTTTATAGAGGAAGATGGTGGAATCGGTAAAACTATAAACCAGTGAATCGCACATGCCCTGCATATCCTTCCTGAAAAATTTGGTTTGATAATACGCTAACATATATTCAACATTTTGTTCCGAATCAAAATGAATCCACAAAGTATCGGAATGGAGAAACAGGGAGTCATATTTGTCAATAAATACAGCAACAGCGCTATCGGTAACAAAAGCATATCCGGCTCTTTTTTTAAATTCCCCATATTGGCCAAAAATGATCATATCCTGTACGGTATCATGTAAAGAGACATTATGATATGCTTCACCATAGTCCAGTTTCCTGTCATAGAAAATACTGTCACCTACAAGCTTTTGATCTTGCGTGATGATGTAAGCATTTGTTTTGAAAAACGATTTATCGTTTTGGGTATCGTACCAGCCATTTTCGCAATAAATATAATTTTCATCGCTTGTAATGGTGGTCGGTCCGAAGAAATAGGATATTTCTGTATTTGTGTTGTATTGCAACGTATCGGAATTCAGTGTGTATCGTTCATTCACCAGCACCACACTGTCTTTGAAAAATGAATCTTTGGTTTGCGTATAGTAATAACCCTTTGTGCTGGTAAGCACATTTGTCGAATCCACAATTTTCCCACCTGTAAGATAATAGGCAAATTTTTCCTGTCTGTCATACCATAAATGTTCTGTGTACAATGTTGCCCTTGATTCCACCAACCGCACATTATGGTGTAGTTCGGCAATTTTTGTGTTCCCATCATAGTTTAAAAGGTCGCTATATATATTCAGGGTGTCGGAAGCTTTGATATGT
>JAIOTR010000336.1 GCA_021106665.1 Bacteroidales bacterium | reverse complement strand
TCAATGTTGGCGAACCACTTGATATCATAGGGTTGGGCGCTGAAAAACTTAAAACAGTATGTACTGGAGTTGAAATGTTCCGTAAAATTCTTGACAGAGGTGAAGCAGGAGATAATGCAGGTTTGTTATTAAGAGGTATAGATAAAAAAGAGATCTGCCGTGGTATGGTAATTGCCAAACCCGGATCAATTACTCCACATACCCGTTTTAATGCTGAAGTTTATGTACTGAAGAAAGAAGAAGGTGGAAGGCATACTCCTTTCCATAACAATTATCGTCCTCAGTTCTACTTCAGGACAACTGATGTTACCGGAGAAGTAATTTTACCTGATGGAGTTGAAATGGTAATGCCTGGAGATAACCTGACAATTGAAGTTAAATTGATCGCTGAGATTGCAATGAATAAAAACTTAAGGTTTGCGATCCGTGAAGGTGGAAGAACAGTTGGTGCAGGTCAGGTAACTGAAATTATAGAGTAGGTTACTTAAAGAATCATAATACATAAAGGTATCCCGCGAGGGCGGGACGCCTTTATGTGCAAATAAAAATTCGTTCTTTTAATGAGTAATACGGGTGTAGCTCAGTTGGTAGAGCTCTGGTCTCCAAAACCAGGAGTCGTGGGTTCAAGTCCTACCACCCGTGCTAAATATATAAACATTCAATGGCAAAATTCAATATACAAGGTTACGTTAAGGAAAGTTATGATGAATTAGTTCATAAGGTTTCCTGGCCTACATGGAGTGAATTACAAAATAGTGCGATCGTTGTGTCAATTGCTTCCCTCATCATCGCGCTTATTGTTTATTTGATGGATTTTTCATTTCAGAATCTATTACAATTGTTTTACAATAACTTTTAATAACCTATTGTCTGTCTTTTTATTTACAGGTTCAATAATGACATCTTAGAGGATGAGTGAACAAGTTAAAAAATGGTATGTTATAAGGACTATCAGCGGAAGTGAGAAAAAGGTAATGCAATATCTCGAAAGTGAGATCAGCCGGCTTAACCTGGAAAACTACATTTCAAAGATTTTAATACCTATTGAAAAAGTTTACCAGGTAAGAAACGGTAAAAAGATCAGCAAAGAGAGAAACCTTTATCCCGGATATATTTTGATTGAAGCTGTGCTGGCTGGTGAAGTTCCGCATATCATTAAAAGTGTTCCGAATGTAATAGGTTTTTTGGGGACAAAAGGTGAACCCAATCCATTACGCCAATCCGAAATCAATCGTATTCTTGGAAAAGTTGATGAATTGGCAGAGCAAGGCGAAGAAGTAAATGTTCCTTTTATAGTTGGTGAATCAGTTACTGTTGTAGATGGACCATTTAACAGTTTCAGTGGAATTATTGAAGAAATAAACGAAGAGAAGAAAAAATTGAAGGTTATGGTTAAGATTTTTGGAAGGAAGACTCCATTGGAACTTGGATTTATGCAAGTAGAAAAAGAATAACCTTAAATATTGAGCTGTTACGTTTATATATAGAGCTGTTACGCAAAGTAATACATTTATTTAAAGTTTGAAATTAAAATGGCTAAAGAAGTAAGTGGATTAATCAAATTACAAATCAGAGGAGGTGCTGCAAATCCATCACCACCTGTTGGACCTGCATTGGGTGCAAAGGGTGTAAATATTATGGAATTTTGCAAGCAGTTCAATGCTCGTACGCAGGAAAAAGCAGGACAAGTTCTTCCTGTAATTATTACTGTTTACAGAGACAAATCCTTTGATTTCATTATTAAAACTCCACCTGTTGCTGTGCAATTATTGCAAGCTGCTAAAATTAAAAAGGGGTCACCGGAATCTAACAGGCAGAAAGTTGCGACTGTGAGCTGGGATCAGGTAAAAACAATAGCCGAGGCTAAAATGCCCGACCTAAATGCTTTTACTGTTGAATCAGCGATGAGAATGGTTGCAGGTACTGCTCGTAGTATGGGAATAAAAGTTAAAGGTACACCCCCAGCCAGCAGCAATTAGCGTGGAGCTAAATAATTGGTGAGTTATTTATAAAAAAAGGTAAAATGACCAAAATAACTAAAAAAAGGAAAGAAGCTTTAACAAAATTCGATAAGAATATATCATATCCTATTACAGAGGCTGTAGATATTATTAAGGATGCTACCTATACCAAGTTTGATGCATCGGTTGATTTGAATATTCGCCTGGGTGTAGACCCAAGGAAAGCAAATCAAATGGTACGTGGAACTGTTGCATTACCTCATGGTACTGGTAAAACTATCCGTGTTTTGGTATTGTGCACCCCTGATAAGGAAGATGAAGCTAAAGCTGCAGGAGCTGATTATGTTGGGCTTGATGAATACATCCAAAAAATTAAAGGAGGATGGACCGATATTGATGTTGTTATAACCATGCCAAGTGTTATGCCAAAAGTTGGTGCTCTTGGTCGTGTTTTAGGTCCTCGTGGATTGATGCCGAATCCGAAAAGTGGTACTGTTACCATGGATATTGGCAAAGCGGTAACGGATGTAAAGGCAGGTAAAATTGATTTCAAAGTTGACAAATCCGGAATAATTCATGCATCAGTTGCAAAAGTTTCTTTTGAAAAAGAAAAAATTGTAGACAATGCAATAGAATTAATCCAAACAATTGTGAAATTAAAACCAGCCTCTGCAAAAGGTACTTATATTAAAAGTATCTATTTGTCAAGTACAATGAGTCCTGGTGTTCAAATTGAACCTAAATCAGTTACAACTATACAATAACGGATTAATTAGGTAAAAGAATTTAACAATGAGAAAAGAGGAAAAAAATCAACTTGTTGATTCCATAACAGAGCAACTTAATGAGAACAAGACAATTTATCTGGCTGATACTGCTGATCTTAATGCAGAATCTACCAGCGACTTAAGAAGGCTTTGTTTTAAGAAGAATGTCAAGTTGGTCGTAGTTAAAAACACATTGCTTAAAAGGGCAATGGAGAAATCAGAGAAAAACCTCGATGAACTCTATGATGCACTTAAAGGACCTACTTCTTTAATGTTTGCTGAGGCAGGTAATACACCTGCTAAACTCATTAAAGAATTTAGGAAGACTAATAAAAAGCCTTTTTTAAAAGGCGCATACGTAGAGGAAGTTACATACCTTGGTGATGACAAACTTGAGTTTCTTGTAAACATTAAATCTAAAAATGAACTGATTGCTGATGTGATTGCATTACTTCAATCGCCTGCAAAAAATGTTATTTCCGGATTACAATCAGGTGGTCAAACACTTACAGGAGTTCTTAAAACTTTATCAGAAAAAGTAGATTAAATTATTTAACGAATATTTGATTGATTATTAAAATAATAAAAAATAGAATAAAATGGCTGATTTAAAAGAATTTGCAGAACAATTAGTGAACTTAACTGTTAAGGAAGTAAACGAATTAGCGCAAATATTAAAAGATGAGTACGGTATAGAACCTGCTGCTGCTGCGGTAGCAGTTGCCGGCCCTGCCGCTGGTGCAGGCGAAGGTGGTGCAGTTGAAGAACAAACGGCGTTTGATGTTATTCTTAAAGCTGCCGGACAATCTAAACTCGCAGTTGTAAAATTAGTGAAAGAATTAACGAGTTTAGGTTTAAAAGAAGCAAAAGAATTAGTTGACTCAGCGCCCAAAGCAATAAAAGAGGGTGTTGCTAAAGACGAAGCTGAAGCATTACAAAAACAATTGGAAGAAGCTGGAGCAGAGGTTGAAGTTAAATAGGGATAAAATTGTAATGCAGGATTTAGACTGCCTTGCTTCATTAGATGCGAGGTGGTCTATTTCCATATTTATATATTAATGTTTAATTAATATTTTTTTAATCCTTAAAATCTTAAAACCTTGGCTACTACCAACGAATTTAACCGAATAGATTTCGGTGCAACCAAAATTAAATTTAAATATCCAGATTTCCTTGATATTCAGGTGAAATCATTTAAAGATTTTTTCCAGCTCGAAACTAATCCTGAGAATCGAGCCGAAGAAGGACTTTATAAAGTTTTTAGCGAAAATTTTCCAATCACGGATGCGCGAAATAATTTTGTGCTTGAGTTTCTGGATTATTTTGTCGATCCACCAAGATATTCTATTGATGAATGTCTTGAGAGAGGGTTAACATACAGTGTCCCATTAAAGGCCAAATTGAAATTATATTGTACCGATCCGGAACATGAAGATTTCGAGACCATCATTCAGGATGTGTATTTAGGAATGATCCCTTATATGTCACCTAAAGGTACATTCATTGTAAATGGCGCCGAGAGGGTTGTGGTTTCGCAATTGCATCGTTCGCCGGGTGTGTTTTTCGGGCAACATAAACATGCCAATGGAACTACATTGTATTCGGCAAGGATCATCCCTTTCAAAGGATCGTGGATGGAGTTTACCACTGACATTAACAATGTGATGTACGCTTACATCGACCGGAAGAAAAAATTACCGGTTACAACATTGTTAAGGGCTATCGGATACGAAAGCGACAGGGATATTCTTGAAATATTTAATCTTGCTGAAGAAATTAAAGTCAGTAAATCAGGGCTTAAAAAAGTGTTGGGCAGAAGGTTGGCTGCAAGGGTTGTTCGTTCCTGGATCGAAGATTTTGTAGATGAAGATACCGGTGAAGTAGTATCAATTGAAAGAACGGAAGTAATCATTGACAGGGAAACCATTCTTGAAAGTCAGCACATCATCGAAATTGTTGATTCTGGAGTAAAAACAATTCTTCTTCACAAGGATGAAACTACCGCCACTGACTTTTCAATAATTTTTAATACGCTGCAGAAAGACACAGCTAATTCTGAAAAAGAAGCAGTTGAGTTTATTTATCGCCAATTAAGGAATGCAGAACCACCTGATGAAGAAACTGCAAGGGGTATTATCGATAAATTATTCTTTTCGGACAAGCGTTATGATCTGGGCGATGTAGGGCGCTTCAGGATCAACAAGAAATTGGGGGTGGATGTTGATTCAGAGATTAAAGTATTAACAAAAGAAGATATTATCGTTATCATCCAATTTTTAATTGAACTGGTTAATTCAAAAACTGATGTGGATGATATCGATCACTTGAGTAACCGTAGGGTAAGAACAGTTGGTGAACAACTGTATTCACAATTTGGTGTGGGTCTTGCCCGTATGGCAAGGACTATACGAGAAAGGATGAATGTTAGGGATAATGAGGTGTTTACACCTACTGATCTGATCAATGCCAAAACATTATCATCGGTTATCAATTCATTCTTCGGGACAAACCAGTTGTCCCAGTTTATGGATCAAACAAATCCATTATCTGAGTTAACACATAAAAGAAGAATCTCAGCGTTGGGACCAGGAGGTTTATCAAGGGAAAGAGCAGGATTTGAAGTTCGTGACGTTCACTACACACACTACGGAAGGTTGTGTACAATTGAAACACCCGAGGGTCCGAATATTGGTTTGATATCTTCACTCTGTGTTTATGCTACTATTAATAAGCTTGGATTTATTGAAACACCTTATAAAAAGGTAACAGAGGGAAACGTTGATCTGGATGAACCGCCCATTTACCTTAGCGCTGAAGAGGAGGAGGATAAAATTATCGCCCAGGCAAATACCATTCTAAATGATGATGGGTCTTTTGTAAATGATCGGGTAAAAGTCAGGTACCATGCTGATTACCCAATTACTCCCAAAGAAGAGGTTGACTTAATCGATATTGCACCCAATCAAATTGCCTCAATTGCAGCATCACTAATTCCATTTCTTGAACATGATGATGCGAACAGGGCATTAATGGGATCTAACATGATGCGTCAGGCTGTTCCGTTGTTAAATGCGGAAAGCCCGATTGTAGGTACTGGTATTGAAGGAAATGTTGCAAGGGATTCACGCGTTCTGATTAATTCTGAGGGTGATGGAATTGTGGAATATGTTGATGCAAACCAAATTAAAATCAGGTATACCAGGCATGAAGAAGAGAAGTTGGTAAGCTTCGAAGATGATGTAAGAATTTACAAGCTTACCAAATTTAAAAGAACAAATCAAAATACTTCAATTAATCTGCGTCCCCTTGTAAAAAAAGGTGATAAGGTTAAAAAAGGACAGGTATTGTGTGAAGGATATGCAACAAAAGCAGGTGAAGTGGCTCTTGGCAGGAACCTGATGGTTGCCTTTATGCCGTGGAAAGGATATAACTTTGAGGATGCAATTGTAATTTCTGAGCGAGTGGTAAAAGAAGATATTTTTACCTCTGTTCATATTGAAGAATTTACACTTGAAGTTCGTGATACCAAAAGAGGAATTGAAGAATTAACTTCTGATATCCCGAATATTAGCGCTGAGGCAACAAAAGATTTGGATGAGAACGGTATCATCAGGATAGGCGCCGAAGTAAAAGAAGGTGATATTCTGATCGGAAAAATTACTCCGAAAGGAGAATCTGATCCAACTCCGGAAGAAAAACTTTTAAGAGCAATTTTCGGGGATAAGGCTGGTGATGTAAAAGATGCATCATTAAAAGCGCCTCCATCAATGAAGGGAGTTGTTATTGAAAAGAAATTATTCTCCCGTGCAATCAAAGATCGTAAAGCGAAAAGCAAGGAAAAAGACATCATCAAGGTACTTGATGATGAATATCTGAAAAATGCTGAGGAGTTAAAAAGCAAGCTGGTTGACAAACTGACTGTCCTTGTAAGTGGTAAAAGCTCACAGGGAGTTTATAATAAGTTTAAGGAAGTTGTTATTCCTAAAAAAGCTAAATTCACTCAAAAGTTACTTCAAGGTATTGATTTCCTTAACGTGAACTCTAACAAATGGACAACAGATAAAGCTAAAAATGAACTGATCAAACTGCTGGTCAATAATTATACGATTAAGTATAAAGAAATACTAGGAATATACAATCGTAAAAAGTTTGTTGCCAGTGTTGGGGATGATTTGCCCAATGGCATTGTTCAGATGGCTAAAGTATATATAGCTAAGAAGCGTAAACTAACAGTAGGGGATAAAATGGCAGGCCGCCATGGAAATAAAGGTATTGTTGCCAAAATAGTCCGTGAAGAAGACATGCCTTTCCTCGAAGATGGCACCCCTGTAGATATTGTGCTCAATCCGTTAGGTGTGCCTTCACGAATGAACCTTGGACAGATTTATGAAACCATCCTGGGATGGGCTGGCAAGAAATTAGGGTTAAGTTTTGCTTCACCGATTTTTGATGGCGCTACTTTAAAGCAAATAAATAATTATATGAAGGATGCCGATCTCCCTGAAAATGGGATGATTTACCTTTATGATGGTGGAACAGGCGAACGATTTGACCAGCCAGCTACTGTTGGATATATTTACATGCTGAAACTGCATCACATGGTAGATGATAAAATGCATGCCCGCTCAATTGGGCCATACTCATTAATAACACAACAACCTTTAGGTGGTAAAGCACAATTTGGTGGTCAGCGTTTTGGCGAGATGGAAGTATGGGCACTTGAAGCATTTGGAGCCGCAAATGTATTGCAGGAAATTTTGACTGTAAAGTCGGATGATGTTATTGGCCGTGCAAAAGCATATGAAACCATCGTAAAGGGCGAAAATATGCCTAAACCTAATGTACCTGAATCATTCAATGTATTGGTTCATGAATTAAGAGGTCTTGGATTGAATATTACATTTGATAGGTAATATAGCAATGCTGACATTATTTCAATTCAATTGTAAACAATTAACATAATAATATGGCTTTCAGAAAAGAAGAAAAAATTCCCGGTGAATTTTCCAAAATCACCATAAGTTTAGCTTCTCCTGAGATGATCCTTGAGCGATCGCATGGTGAAGTTACTAAACCTGAAACTATAAATTATCGAACCTATAAGCCGGAAAGGGATGGATTATTTTGTGAAAGGATATTCGGACCGGTAAAGGATTGGGAATGCCATTGCGGAAAATACAAACGAATTCGTTATAAAGGAATTGTTTGTGACCGGTGTGGTGTTGAAGTTACTGAGAAAAAGGTTAGAAGAGAAAGAATGGGGCACATACAGCTTGTTGTTCCTGTAGCTCACATTTGGTTTTTCAGATCCCTGCCAAATAAGATTGGTGCACTACTCGGTCTTCAAACCAAAAAACTTGATACTATCATTTATTATGAAAGGTATGTGGTTATAAATCCGGGCATTGCTCAAAATCCTGATGGCACTGAATTAAACTATCTTGATTTTCTTACCGAAGAAGAATATTTTGATATTCTTGAAAAAATTCCGGCAGACAACCAGTATCTCGATGATTCGGATCCAGAAAAGTTTATTGCCAAAATGGGCGCTGAAGCCGTCCACGATTTGCTTGCAAGACTTGACCTGGATAAACAATCCTTTTACTTACGTCATAAAGCAAATACTGAGACCTCCCAGCAAAGGAAACAGGAAGCATTAAAACGCCTTCAGGTTTTTGAAGCTTTCAGAGATGGTCAGAGCAGGATAGATAACAGGCCGGAATGGATGATCGTTAAGGTTGTACCGGTAATTCCTCCTGAACTCAGACCATTGGTACCATTGGATGGGGGAAGGTTTGCAACTTCCGATCTGAATGATCTTTACCGAAGGGTTATTATCAGAAATAACAGGCTTAAAAGGCTTATCGAGATAAAAGCTCCTGATGTTATCATGAGGAACGAAAAACGTATGTTGCAGGAGGCAGTTGACTCATTATTTGACAACTCAAGAAAATCCAATGCAGTAAAGACAGAGTCGAACCGTGCACTCAAATCCTTGAGTGACAGCTTAAAAGGCAAGCAAGGCCGATTCCGTCAAAACTTATTGGGAAAAAGGGTTGACTATTCGGGAAGGTCGGTAATTGTTGTTGGACCCGACTTGAAACTCAATGAATGCGGAATGCCAAAAGATATGGCTTCAGAATTGTTCAAGCCATTTATAATTCGCAAAATGCTGGAACGGGGAATTGTAAAAACTGTAAAATCTGCGAAAAAGATTGTTGACCGTAAAGATCCCGTTGTTTGGGATATTCTTGAAAATATTCTCAAAGGACACCCTATCATGTTAAACAGGGCACCTACCCTCCACAGATTAGGTATTCAGTCATTTCAACCGAAACTTGTTGAAGGAAAAGCAATCCAATTGCATCCATTGGTATGTACAGCTTTTAATGCTGACTTTGATGGAGACCAGATGGCGGTTCATATTCCTTTAGGAAATGCTGCTGTACTTGAGGCACAAATGCTAATGCTGGCTTCCCATAATATATTAAATCCTGCAAATGGAGCGCCTATTACTGTTCCCTCTCAGGATATGATACTTGGTCTTTACTATATGACAAAAGCCAAGAAGAGTTTGCCCAATCATCCAGTTAAAGGCGAAGGTTTTACTTTTTATGGACCCAATGAAGTAATTATTGCATTTAATGAAAAAATAATTGATCTTCATTCTATTATCAATTGTAAAGTAAAAGACATTGAAAATGGAGAGCCTGTTGAAAAGATCATTGAAACTACGACTGGAAGGATTCTTTTTAACCAGGTGGTACCTGAGGAGATTGGTTATCTGAATCAATTGTTGACGAAAAAAGCCCTTAGAGATATTATTGGGGATATTTTAAAAATTACAGGAACTGCAAAAACAGCCCAATTCCTTGATGACATTAAAAATCTCGGTTTTACAATGGCTTTTGAAGGTGGATTATCATTTAATCTGGGAGATATTGTAATACCTGAAATCAAAGAGGAACTGATTCAACAAGCCAATGAAGAAGTTAAAGAAGTGATGGGTAATTACAATATGGGATTCATTACAAACAATGAAAGATATAACCAAATCATTGATATCTGGACTCATACCAATTCAAAACTCACCCAAACCCTGATGCAAACATTGACTACTGACAAACAAGGATTCAATGCTATCTATATGATGCTCGATTCAGGTGCAAGGGGCTCTAAAGAACAGATTCGGCAGTTATCCGGGATGAGGGGTTTGATGGCGAAACCACAAAAGTCAGGGAAAACAGGTGGAGAAATTATTGAAAACCCGATCCTGTCGAATTTTAAAGAAGGATTATCAGTACTTGAGTATTTTATTTCAACTCACGGTGCACGTAAAGGCCTTGCTGATACAGCTCTTAAAACAGCCGATGCAGGATATCTTACCCGCCGGCTGGTAGATGTATCTCAGGATGTTGTGATTACTGAAAAGGACTGTGGTACATTAAGAGGATTGCGTACAACCGCACTGAAAAAGAATGAAGAAATTGTTCAAACCTTATACGACCGTATCTTAGGCAGAACAACACTTCATGATATTTATCATCCTCACTCCGGAGAGCTTATTGCTTCTGCAGGAGATGAATTAACAGAAGATACCTGTAAAACTATCGGTGAATCTCCGCTGGAGGAAATCGAAATCAGATCCGTACTTACATGTGAGGCCAAACGTGGTGTTTGTTCAAAATGCTATGGTCGTAATCTTGCTACAGGCAGAATGGTTCAAAGAGGAGAAGCCGTTGGAGTTATTGCTGCCCAATCAATCGGGGAACCAGGAACACAGCTTACATTGAGAACCTTCCACGTGGGTGGTACCGCATCTAATATTGCCATTTCTTCGAAAATTCTGGCCAAGTATAATGGAGTGATAGAAATTGACGAATTGAGATTTGTAAAATTCCAGGATTCCGATAAAAATAAATATGACATTGTTATTGGACGTTCTGCCGAAATGAGGATAATTGACGAAAATACCGGCATTGTTTTGATGTCAGGAAATATCCCTTACGGCGCTAAATTATATTTCACAAGTGGTTCGAAAATAAAGAAAGACGATGTTGTTGCAGAATGGGATCCATATAATGCTGTGATACTCTCTGAGTTTGGCGGAAAGACTAAATTTGAAAATATTATTGAAGGAGTTACCTTTAGAGTAGAATCGGATGAGCAAACCGGTTATCATGATAAGGTTATCATTGAAACACGTCAGAAAGCAAAAAACCCTTCAATTAAAATAATGAATAAGAGCAACGAGGAAATCAGGTCATACGACATTCCTGTTGGCTCTCACATCATTGTTAATGAAGGGGATAATATTAAGGCTGGGGATATCCTTGTTAAAATACCACGAGCTATTGGTAAATCCGGCGATATCACAGGTGGACTTCCAAGAGTAACAGAATTGTTTGAAGCCAGGAATCCATCTGATCCTGCGAAGGTATCTGAAATTGACGGTGTTGTTTCGTTTGGTAAAAAATTAAAGCGTGGAAATCGTGAAGTAATCATTACTTCCAAAACTGGTGAAGAAAAGAAATACTTAATTGCTACTTCGAAACAAATCCTGGCACAGGAAAACGACTATGTGAAAGCAGGTACTCCTTTATCAGAAGGAGCCATGACGCCCGCTGATATACTCGCAATTAAAGGACCGATGAAAGTTCAGGAATACATCGTGAATGAAATTCAGGAGGTATATCGTTTGCAGGGTGTCAAGATCAATGACAAACACTTTGAAACAATTGTTCGTCAGATGATGCGTAAGGTAGAAGTTGCAGATCCGGGCGATACTAAGTTTCTTGAAGGCGAATTGGTGAATAAGCTAGATTTCCAGAATGAGAATGATGAAATATTCGGGAAAAAAGTAGTTGTTGACAGCGGTGATTCCCAGGCTTACAGATCAGGAATGATCGTTAGTGCAAGGAAGTTAAGGGAAGAAAACTCAATACTAAAACGGAAAGATAAAGCGCTGATTGAATCGCGTGATGCTAAACCAGCTACTGCACGTCAGGTACTGCAAGGAATTACCAAGGCATCGCTGCAAACCGTTAGTTGGATTTCAGCAGCTTCATTCCAGGAAACTACAAAAGTGTTAACCCAGGCGTCCATCAATGCAAAAACCGATACCCTAAACGGATTGAAGGAAAACGTAATTGTTGGGCATTTAATTCCGGCCGGTACAGGTTTAAGGGATTATGAAAACCTGATCGTTGGTTCGAAGGAAGAATACGAAGCGCTTATGGCATCAAAAGAAGAAGAATAAAACAATGAAAATTTAAAATCATGGCTGAACAAAATCAAAAAAAGCAGATCAATATTGAATTAAGTGACGAAATGGCTGAAGGCATTTATTCCAATCTGGCTATAATAACTCACTCACATTCGGAATTTATTGTGGATTTTATTAAAATGATGCCCGGTGCACCAAAGGCAAAAGTAAAGTCAAGGATCATCTTAACACCTCAACATGCAAAAAGGCTGTTTAAAGCTTTGCAGGATAATATTGTAAAATTTGAAAGACTGCATGGGGAGATTAAAGTTCCGGAAGCTGAAACATTACCTTTGAATTTTGGCGGGCCTAAAGCTGAAGCATAAAATTATTATTTCACATATTGAAAAAGCAGCCTGATAAGCTGCTTTTTTTTTGATATTAAGAGACTGTTTTTTTTCAGAATGTTTAATATCTCATAATGTCATCCAGTGTCAGTTTGATTTTTGCAAGTTCTTCATTTGTAATAAAGCCTATCATTTTTACCAATCGGTCTTTTGAGATGGGGCTTATATGAAAAGCCAAAACCTCTGATTTTTTCGATAAGCCGTTTCGATCATTTGGTTTAAGTATGATGTTTCCTTTATACCCTTTAATTTTAGTAGTTAAGGGACATGCTATTACAATTTACAATAATATTCTACAATTTACGTAATTTTGAAACAATTAAATATAATCCAGACTTGAAAATAGTTATTCGATTTTTTTATCCGATCCTCTTTATTTCTTTTTTGGCGCTTGCCGTACCAAATGTTTTTGCACAGAAACCAACAAAAGTAAAACTTGTTAAAGCCAATGACCTGAAATACGACAAGTCTCTTGGCGAAAATGCTCAAAGACTCATAGGTAACGTTATTCTTAAACAAGACAGCACTTTATTGTTTTGCGACAGCGCTTACCTTTATGAATTAACAAATAGCTTCGACGGTTTTGGCAATGTACATATCAAAGCTTCCGACACCCTGAATATATATAGCGACCTTTTAAACTATGATGGGAACACAAAAATTGCCGAACTACACCATAATGTGCGGTTGGTGGAATCAAGGGCAACATTGTACACAGAGCATTTATGGTATGACAGACAGGAAAAATTTGCCTATTATCTTACAGGTGGGAAAATTGTGGATTCGACAAATGTGCTTACCAGCACAAAGGGTTATTACTATACGCAAACCAAAG
>JAIOTR010000295.1 GCA_021106665.1 Bacteroidales bacterium | reverse complement strand
CAAAGTTTTGAATTTCATGCAAAAGTTCAAATCCATTTTTTTCAGGCATTTGAATATCCAGGAAAACAATATCAGGCTGATGATCAAGGATTAATTGAACACCATCATCCACATTATTGGCAGTTTCAATAACTTCAATCTCCTCTAATTCATTCAAGAGCTCTTTAAATAATTCAATCGCTCTAATCTCATCGTCTATGATAATTGACTTTATTTTATCCATGCAAATACTACCTTGTTTTAAACATCTGTAAATATATACAAATTTAACATCCCCGAAATGAAGTCAAATGAATCATGGATATTTTCAATATCTTTTCTAACAATTATATTAATTTCCAAAACGAGGATTAACAGAATTGTTGAATATCGAGCCAAAGCTGAAAGAAAGTCCAAAACTTATATTATAGCTGTAATCGGTTTCCATTTGGCGCTGGCTGGTAATCATTTCTTCAGGACTGGCTTCTCCCTTTCTTAATGCAATTTGATTACGATACATATTTAAACCAAATCCTATGTTAAATGATAATCCTCTAAAAATACGAATACTGGTTAATGCATTTCCTCCTATTGAAAAAAGTAAAAAGTCGTTTAAATAATTTGAACCATATAATGAACCGTTGAAATATCCCCAGGGCTTCATATATCTGAACATAATACGCAGATTATGTGTATATAAGTAATCATTTGTTTTGTTATAAATCGTTGTATCAGCGTAATTGGTATGCTCATAATCCAAAGAATATAAAAAACGAAGCTGTTTCTGAGAAGCATCCTTGTATTTAAACACATTGTATTCAATGGCAGGGCCTGCCTTCACCTGGAAATCAATGTTATATTGATGATCGGTTCTGAAAACGGCGATTCCTCCAATTCCAAAATGATCACCCAGGCTTTTAACAAATAAACTCCTGCTTAGAAAGCTTCTCTGATAAAGATGGCTGGAATAGTACGTTGTATCATTCACTGGATAATTATTTATGTGGGATTCTGCATATGCTAAAGTATTTTGAGACTCAATCTTAATTTTAGAAGTTATTTTACTTATATACAAGTTTGAAAACAGATTGTAACTTTTCGTATATCTTTCACTGAATAGAGAACCAGAACCAAACACATCAAACATCCAGTTCTTCCAGGGATCTTTTTTGATTTCCGGATCCCCTTTAACATTATCAACCACCAATACGATACGATCTGCATACGCTGTTTTCATAATATATGGAACCAATCCTATTTGTAATTTTTCCAGCATTACCTTTCTTGATTCGTCAGGTGTATGGTCTGGCGATAGACTAAAAACCAATGTATCATTCAGGCTTTTGTATCTCTTCCGGCCCAGAAATATAAAATTGTATTTAACTCCTCCGCTACCTGTGGTTTGGGTAGTTACCTGAATTTGTACATCCGACAATAACGGTTCACGTACATAATTTACAATGGTAAAATTTTCCCTGAAATAATCCATATCGCACGATTCACAATCTAGGAATATTTTCAGGGCAAGCTTATAATCACTGAATACAGAATCTTTCATATCATAAGCAAGTAGTTGGCAAGTATAGCCAATTGTCAGGATGAGAAATAAAACATATTTTTTCATGGCTTTAAAGGTTTTATTTGGTTAACCCGTCCGAACATCCGACTGAACTAATCATCCAGGTAGAATATTCGGCCGGGCGGATAATTAAGTTTATTCTTTCTTTCGTTCCAAAATTAACTCCAAAACTTTATTAAAGGGTGGCAGAATTCCACTAAAAAATATTTTGGTGGTTTTCCTTATTTTGACACCAAACAAAAAACCCTATTGTATTTGATTAATATACAATAGGGTATGCTAATTACTTGTAGTCCGCAGGAGGAATCCCCGGACGACCGGATTAATTGAACGTTGGTTATTAAAAATTACATTCATCCGGCAATGATTATTTGCTTTCACAAATACCTGTTCAGGGCTGGTATGATATCATTGGAGAAAAGACCAATTGCCAATGCTGTCCTAGATCGTTTGATCCATCAATCTTACCGGATTGAATTAACCGGGGAATCAATGAGAAGAAAAAGAAAATTGATAAATAAAGAAATTGACTAAATTTATTTTAAACTGGCAAGAGGAAATCGTTCTTTTTTTGGTGAAATTTTAGGGTGATCATTTTACTCCGTTTTTACCTGATCAGTTTGACCGGCATTTGTAGTTTATAAGTAATATTGTCAATTATAAGTTACAGAAATACTTTATATATGAGAGTCCACGAAAAGGTAGGTTCTAATATCCTGAAAATCATTCTTTTATTTATTTTGTTTGCTTCATGCACCTGCAATTCAGATAGTAACTCAAAAATTATTTCCGAAAAAGATTCCTTATCACAAAAGGCAGATTCTCTTTATTATTTAGGAAGGAGTTATTCCGAGAACTCGCTGAATCAGGAAAGGGCATTGGAACTGTATGAGCAGTCTTTCGAACTTTATAAAAAGTCAGGAAACAAAGCCAGAATGGCAACTTTATACAAACGAATGGGCTTTGCGTATGATTATTTAGAAGATTTTTCAAAAGTAAAGGAATACCAAAAAAAGGCATTTAAGATAAATACTGAAATTGACAACAAAATAGAATCAGCGATTATTCTAAATTTTTTAGGAATTGCTTATACCATTACCGGGGATATTGATTCGGCACTTATTTTCTATGCACAGGGATTGGAACTGTCTGAAATAACCGGTGACACAGCTGAAATTATTGACATCTATCAAAATATGGGCATAAGTTACCGGGATGCAGGGAATTATGAAAAGGCAATTGATAGTTATATAAAAGCCTTAGAGTTTTGCGAGATAAGAAAATATATAACCGGGATATATGATTTGAACTTAAACATTGCTCATCTATTTAAGGAAAGTGATGATTTAGATATGGCTTTTAGTTATTGTAACAAAGCATCTGAATATATTAATGCAATTGAAAATCCGCGAAAACAGACCAGTTTTTATCAAACCTGTGGAGAGTTACATTATGAAAAAGCAAATTACAAAAAAGCAGGTGAATATTTTAGAAAGACATTGAAGATAAGTCGCAAAGCTAATTTCAAACGTGGGATGGCTGCGGCATATTCCACTCTTGCATTAATTGCATTAAAAGAACAGAATTATGAAAAAGCAGAAAAATATGCCTATTTGTCTATAAATTTGGAAAACGAAATAGACAACATGAGGGGTGTAATATCTTCGCTGATTACAATTGCCGAAACCCAGTATTACCAAAGAAAATACGATAAGGCTATCGTTCAACTTCAAAAGGCTGAAGACTTATGCAATAAAAAAAGTATATATGAGCAATTGCCAAATATTTATTATCATTTTTATCAGGTTTACAAACTGGCCGGAAAGCAAAAATCAGCTCTGCAATATTGCGAAAATTACTACATATTAAAAGATAGCTTAACAGGCGTTAAGGTAAAAGAAAAAATTGCTGACCTTGAAATCAAACATCAAACTGAAAAAAAACAACAGGAAATAGAACTTCTAAACGAAGAAAATAATACTAAAAGACTAAAGATTACAGCTCGTAACCATCTTATAATTTCACTTGTTTTATTGGTAATTGTGATTATTGGTATTGCTTACTTTTTCAGGCAAAGAGCAAAACAGAGGTTAAATCGAATGGAGTCAGACATACAAAAATATATTCTTCAAATTAAGGATTTAAATAGTATTCAAAAGAATGAGCCTGAAATTAAGTCCAAGGAATTTTCAATAAAATATGAACTCACCGAACGTGAAACAGAAATTTTACATCTAATTAGCGAGGGAATGACAAATCCTGATATTGGTAAGAAGATTTTTGTTTCTACAAACACAGTAAAATATCATCTGAAAAATATTTACATAAAACTTGATGTAAAAAACCGGGTTGAAGCTCTATACAGATTAAAGCAATAATAATCACCATAACTTCCTGTAATCCAAACAATACCCGAAATCAGCATTTATTTATCTTAGCTTTTGCCACCCTCTTTATAAATTTTTCCTGCTTTTTTTAAAGAAACTACCCAATGGAGTAGGATATAAATCATTTATTATTAAAACATTTGCCGAAAACTTTTAACTCATGAATACTGAATTAAAAAATAAACTTTCTAAGACGGAACTTAAAATAATAAAATTGGTAGAAAAAGGATTGTCTAACAAGTCTATTTCTATTAAATGTAGTATTTCCGAAAACACAGTAAAGTTTCATTTAAAAAACATCTTTAAAAAGTTGGATGTACACAATCGTGTGGAAGCAATTTATAAATTAAATAATCTACTAACAAATTAAAAATTATTATTATGAAAACTAAAAATTTAATCTATCTGAGTATTGTATTAATAGTTGGTTTAGCCTCGTGTGAAAAAGATGACCCTGCACCTCCTGCCCCCCCAGCCCCTCAATCTAATGTTGTAATTGTTGATTACAATATTTTCAATCCGGCAATTTGGTATTCCGATTCTATTTACTTAATCCCCAACACTGTAAAAATTGATGCGTCATTAACCATCCAGCCGGGTACAATTATCAAACTCCAGGCTGATGCAGGTATTGAAGTATGGGGAAATGGGACTATTAATGCCATAGGATTACAAGATTCGGTAATAATATTTACAT
>JAIOTR010000253.1 GCA_021106665.1 Bacteroidales bacterium | reverse complement strand
CTCTGTGATTTTACGTGCAAAAAGGATCGCATCACTTTGTTTATACCAAATATAAGCTTTTTGTTTTTGTATGAATAATTTTAATTTTTTAACTTTTTGCCGATATATCGATACTTTTTTACTTACATCAGCCTTTTTGAGATATCGTTTATACTTATCAGGATTTTTTAACAGCCTGTAGATTGAAAGTTCGTCATTTGTCAGAACAATTTGTTTTTTCAGGCTTTTTTCAACCTCTTCCATTTTTTCCTTGATTCTATGGAATTCTTCATTGACTATATCAATCTGGTCATTGACAAAAAGGCTATAATCATCTTTTTCATAAATTCTTTCCGTTTCTTCAAACAGTACATCAGGTTTGGTATCACCGAAACTAACGCGGCGAACGGCATCTTTAATTTTTATGATATGATTGTTAAGATCCTCAGATAATGAAGAAGTAATATTTACCAGGGGTTCCAGTAAATTGTTCTGTACATAAAAATCAACCAGTTGAAAGGTTGATATTTTAACAGTTTCAGTATCTTCAAAAATCAAATTCGTCAAATCATTATACGCATCAATACTCAGTAGTTCAGAGGATTTTGGTAATTTATCAATAACGCTTTTAATATTTCTGAAAGCTTTGTCCGCAATCCTGTCAATTTGCAATTGAAGGGTGTTTTTATCAGCTATTTGTAGGCTGTTTTGCTGTAACTTGAACTCACCAGATTTGGATTTTTTCAGGGAAGCGTTGTATTCTTCCAGCAGCTTCTGTAAATCTGTAACTTTATCATTCACTAATTCCTCAATTTTCTTTTTGATCTCTGCAATCGTTTCATTTACGATTCTGCAAAGCCTGTATTTGATCAATAAAAATTTTATTTCAATGGTAGTGGAAGTTAACAATAAATTCTGCTTGGAGGTAAGATAGTCAGGCGTTTCATGAATTTTGTTTAAAATATTTTTAATCCGGACGGATGGATAATCCTTAATAAAATAATTTGTCGGTACTTTATTAGATATTGTACTTAATTCAGTAAATATAGATGCTAATTGATTATAAAGTTCTCCTGATAAAAGTTTCTGCGATTCGGCATTGCTTTTTGATATCCGGTTCATAATTTCATTTACTTCTTGCTTTACTGCAGAAATATTCTTCGTACTTATTTTTTTGCCTTTTTTTTGCTCAAAGGTTTCAAAGGCTTTATCTAGTGTATATATCAATTTTAAAAATTCAACGATATAATATATCTTTTGATGCCCCAGCTTTTCAATGCCTTCATACATTGATTTTAACACATTTTCAGGCAATTCGCTATTGAAAAGTTTCCTTAACTTGAGGTTGTAATTTATACCCTTATTGAGTTTCTTATTTGATCTTAATTTACGTTTTGCTTTTTTGTATAAGCCCGCATTGTAAGGATCAGCTACATTCGGCTCAAAATCATTCTTAAATAAAGTGATGGATTTTCTTGATGGGATAATAGCGATAGTATTCTGGATCCTTTTGATAAAGTTTCCAAGTCCATTTTCTAAATTGTTTTTTTGAATATCCAGAATTGTTTTTTGTAATTCCTCTAAAATCTTTACTGATCTGACAAAAAAATTGGTTTTAAGAGTTGCTATTATTTTTATCTGCTTCTCAAGGCTGGTATTAAGGAATGTATCAGAAGTTAAGGCGCTAATTGTATCAGATAGATTTTTTTCTATAATGGAGGTTTTATTTGCATTGTATTTAAATGAGGGTATAATATAATCATTTTGAAAATCATCTATTATTCGCGTAAAGACTTCATATTGCGATTCAAATTCTGTTTTTAATTCTTCTTTTTCTGGGAATTTTATTGATGAGGCACCTTTTTCGATTTCAGGCTCAATCGCTATATTATCAGAAATATATGTTGATCGCTCTGAATGCATCCCCAGGCTTAAATTCTTAAAAGTTGAAGAGGATTTAATTAACAATACCGTTCCTATTTTATGCAGCAGGTTATTTGTTGCTTCAACATATTCTGACTCTTTTCCTTTAATGATATCAGGTACGCCAACGATAACCAGATCGGTGGTTTTGGATTCTGACAGCATGATCTCATAAAGAGATTCCTGCTCTATTTCGTTATTAATAACCTTTACTTCGGCAGCAATCCTCATCCCTTCAAGTAAATGTTCGGCCCTTATTAAAATGCTATTGCTAAACTCGTTTTTCGAATTAACAATCATTAATCTTACTTTGGCATGTTGCCAATGACCTGATAACAAAATTAATTTCGTAAGAGACAATGCTAAATTCCCCTGGTTGCTGACATCTTTCCACCAGATGTCTACTTTATTGTAGTTGCCAAATCCCGCATCTTTATCATAATCGAGTAATAATACGTTAAGGTCGAGATTAAACAAAGTGTTCAATGTTTGTACAAAACGTTCAGGATTTTGTGTTTGTCGTGCCCAGCCAAGTAATATTGTATTTGGCTCAAAGCCTGAAAATCCGTAAATACCAGAAATGGTTTCTATCCCTTCATAAATATCCCTGACAGTTTTTTTTCTTGTGAAAATACCAAAATCAGTATCTTCAACCGGCAAGGATTGCTTGCGTTTTGGAAAAAGAACATTGGCATTTTTATTCTCGATCAGATCAAAATTACTCATTACCCCATGCTTGCCAACGATGCATTTTCCAAATTCGAGAAGGTGTGGTCTTTTTTGAGTTCCACCACTGAATAAAATGATATTGGGTTTCCAGTTTCGGTCTTCAGATTCCTGCTTGTCCATTTTATGAAGGGCAGTCCTTACTATTGATGAATAAACGCTTTGCCAGACATCTCCATAGTTTGATTTGAACTTCCTGCGTTTCAAGTAAAAATACAAGCCCCACATGATGATAAGTGAAGCAAACATGGAAAGCATATCAAGTTTAAACATAACGCCAAACGCTGCGATAAAGCCTATGAAACCAACAAACCGGTTGACTTTGAAGGATGGCCTGAAATCGGTGCTCGCCCAGCTTTCAAGGAAAAATGCCAGGTTTATAAATCCATACGAGGCCAAATAGAACATAGAGACAATACCGGCAATGACATTTAATTCACCGATTAGAATTCCTGCTTCTGCAATCAGGAATATAAAAATGAGAGCTACACGGGGTTCGTTATCCTTTCCATAGGTTTTTGCAAATAGTTTGGGTGTGATCCTGTCGGCAGAGATGGCCTGAAGAATCCGTGGTCCGCCCAAAATTCCTCCCATTGCTGAAGATAACGTCGCTCCCCAAATACCGGCAATAACAAAAGGAGAAAACCAAGCAATTCTTAACAAAAAGTTTTTATCAGTGAGTAATAATTCCCGGTTCACAAAAAATGCCAGGCCTATGGCAAGAGCCACATAAACCAGTAAACCTGTGGCAATTGATACCAATGTTCCAACCGGAATTGAGGACTTGGGATTTTTAAGATCACCTGACATGGCAACCCCGGCAGTAAATCCGGTCACGGCTGGGAAAAAGATGGCAAACACCAGCTCTAATGGTATCTTTTCAGGAGCTTGGGTAAGCAAGGCAGTTTCAGGCGCTAAATCTGCATTGAGATAAAATCCAACTCCAATTGAAACAAGTGATAACACTATGGCCCCCAAAATATAAAACTGAGTTTTAATAGCCAGGGAAGTACTGATAAAAGCCAGAACGACCAGAATCAATATTGCTGCTGTTCCAATAATTCTGTAGCCATTAACATCTTGCTCCAATCCAAGAAATTCCCTGATTGGTTCAATACCCAGAAAACTCTCTGCAAAACCCACAAGGTATAATGAAATACTTAAGGCTGTCCCAATAAATAAAGCGATACCTATTGCGCCACCCATGGGTAATCCAAGGCTCCGCGATAAAATATAATAAATCCCCCCCGCCCTGATCTTTTTATCAGTAGCAATTGATGAAATGCTCAATCCGGTAGAAACTGAAATAATATGAGCGATCAATATGATGACCAGTGCACTGATCAGTCCGGCCTGTCCAACAACCCAGCCCAATCGCATGTACATAATTACACCGAGGATAGTGAGGATTGAAGGTGTGAATACACCTGCAAACGTTCCAAATTTTGTTGGTTTCCGGGGCATAAAAACTGTTTAGTGTTTAGTCCACCTTTGCTATGCTTCTGCCTTCACTAGCTACGGCAGACAAGTAGGTGGATAAATGTTGTTAGTTTACTGTTAAAAGTACTATGGCATTATTTGTTGGGCGACAATGACATAGTAAAATGATAACAATTTGATTGATGACTACTTATTTCAACTTTTCTAATCCATCAAATTTTCCCTCATCAATTATTTCATTTAGCTCTTTTACAATGTCCTTATAATCGAACTTACTGCCGCAATGGTACATTTCAGTAAATGGTTCTTTGTCGAGGATCATTTCATTGAGTTCTTCCAATGTAGGAACTTTCTCCAGCTTACTGTATTCTTCATAGGTAATATTCAGAAACGCTGAATTTTTATCTATCCCTCTGTTGTCCAATAAGAATCCATCATTTAAGTTTGTAGGATAAGCCAATTCACCCTTGTAGAAAACATCTTTAATTCCAGGATAATTTGCAACTTCCGATTTGTCTTCAGAAAGGGTTACAGGAACCTTATCATGATAATCCTCTTTTGTTTTGTACATGATTGCCGGAGGGCCGGCGGTTTGTTTTGCTCCTACTATCTCTTCTTCTTTGTCATTTTTTTTGGATTGGTTCACTTTAGAATTTTTACATGATAAAGTCATTGATACAATTATCATGGCCGATAAAAAATAAATTGTTGCTTTTCTCATATTGAAAACGATTTGATTACTCTGTAAAAATAAGAAAAAAAGAAATCTTCACACACTTTTTATTTTTTTTGCATGATTAATGCCAACAAATTTACATTTCATTTACAATTGTAAAAAAATGTTAAGGTATCTGGAACTATTAATTAAATATTTACATTTGCGCAAAATCAAGTAAATAATAATCAAAAAAAATAGTATGAAAAAAGTAATTTTATCATTGGCTGTTATTTGTTTTGCAGCCTTCACTCTTAGTGCTCAGGTAGCGTCTGAAAAAGAGAAGACAGAAGCTCAAAAAAGTGCTGTTGAACAAAGAAAGAAGGATCAGGAGCGCATGGCCAAAGAAAGAGCAGCAAAAGAGAAACAAACAAATCCACAGGCCAATAATCCAAATGCACCGGTTATTACATTTGATAAACTGGTTTATGATTATGGTACAATTGCCCAGCATGGCGATGGAAGTTGTGAATTTAAATTTATAAACGATGGAAAAGAACCTTTGATTCTTTCCAATGTTAGGTCCAGTTGAGGTTGTACTGTTCCAGCATGGCCAAGGCAGCCTGTATTACCCGGACAATCTGAAGTTATTAAGGTCAGATATGATACCAAAAGGGTAGGAACCATAAATAAAAGCATCTATGTTTATTCAAATGCAAAACAATCTCCGATTACTTTGAAAATTAAAGGAAAAATAGAAGCAGCTTCTGCAAGCAAATTGCCGGAAAAAAATGTTGATAAAAGTGGAGCGCCGGTAAATAAATAGTTTTTTTTACTAAGGCAAAGAGGCTAAGGCTGAGATTTCTTAAACGATCTCTGCCTTAGCTTTTTTTATTTGAACAGATTTCTGTTCTAAATCTTCTCCAAAACCAATTAAAAATATAATTTTGCTGTTCTGTTAATTGTGTAACAATAAAAAATTATAAAATGCCGACTATATCACAAAAAGGGAAAAAAATGCCAGCATCACCCATCCGTAAGCTGGTTCCATATGCTGAAGCTGCCAAAAAACGTGGCGTTAAAGTTTACCATTTAAATATAGGCCAGCCGGATATTGAAACACCTGAAGTTGCCTTAAATGCGGTAAGGAATTTCGAGCAGAAGGTAGTTGAGTACAGCCATTCGGCAGGGATTTTATCATACAGGCAAAAACTTGTGGAGTATTACGAAAAATTTAATATTCACATTACTGCTGATGATATAATCATAGGAGCCGGTGCGTCGGAGGCCATATTATTTGCGATGAATTCATGCATGGATCCGGGTGACGAGATCATCATTCCCGAACCTTTTTATGCCAATTACAATGGTTTTGCAGTGAATGCGGGAGTGAATGTTGTTCCGATACCTTCCAGTATTGAATCCGGATTTGCATTGCCACCCATCGCCGAGTTTGAAAAAGCGATCACACCCAAAACAAAAGCCATTATCATTTGTAATCCTAACAATCCTACCGGTTATTTATATTCGGAAGAAGAATTAAAGGTATTGCGGGAAATTGTTTTGAAATATGACCTTTTCCTGTTTTCCGATGAGGTTTACCGGGAATTTTGTTATGATGGTCAAAAGCATTTTTCAGTAATGCATCTGGATGGACTGGAAAATAATGTGGTTTTGATAGATTCCGTATCCAAGCGTTACAGTGCCTGTGGTGTCAGGATCGGCGCTATGATCTCCAAGAACAAAGAACTGATGGCAACAGCGATTAAATTTGCACAAGCGCGTTTAAGCCCTCCTACATTTGGACAGGTAGCAGCCGAAGCCGCTATCGATACTCCTGATGAATATTTTGATAAAGTTATAGATGAATACATTGCTCGTCGAAATGTGGTAGTTGAGAAAATCAATAAAATAGAAGGCGCTTATTGTCCCAATCCTTCGGGCGCTTTTTATGTCGTTGCCAAACTCCCCATTGATGATTCTGATATATTCTGTCAGTGGCTGCTGGAAGATTTTAATTATCAAGGCCAAACTGTAATGTTAGCCCCGGCCACCGGGTTTTATGCCACCAAAGGCAAGGGACTGGACGAGGTTAGGATCAGTTATGTACTGAAAGTGGAAGACCTGAAAAGTTCCATAAAATGCCTCGAAGAGGCATTGAAGGTTTATCCTGGGAGAACGATGTAATTGTCAGTTCCTTACTCATCAGACGACCCAAACTCGTCGGACGATTCAAAGTCGTTTGACAAGTAACTCCTACTCCATTGGATTAATAAAATAGCAAAATCCAACTCCCAATCCTATGTTAATGAACTGCATTTCATTATAATCCTCTAAAATGCCATTTACTGAATAAGAAAATCTTCCTTCCAGGTTGATCCCGAATTTATTGTTTAGATTAAATTGATACCCACAATTAAAACCAGGATCAATGACAAATTTTTTCGCATTTTCAATATCTACTTTGTTTACCTGGATGCCCTGAATATATTGGCCCTGCATGTTTTTAGTCCCGGAAAGAAACAAATTTAAATTTGCACCAAGTGCAAAATAAAAGGAATGGATATTTAACCTTAAAAGAACCGGAAGCGATAAATAATTGTAATTATAAGGTATTCTAAATGATCCAATTAGTTCTCCACTAATATCAGTTAAATCCTCATCCAAAATATAACCCAAATTTCTATAGTACAAACCTGATTCGATTCCAATCACCTTGTTAAAGTTGGTAACAAATTGAACACCACCCTCAATGCTGAATTTAAAATTGGTTTCAACTAAACCAACCGATTTAGAAATGCCTGGTAATAATTTTACTCCGATTGAGATT
>JAIOTR010000130.1 GCA_021106665.1 Bacteroidales bacterium | reverse complement strand
TGATAAATCTAATGCTGCACTAAAATACCTGTGGGCAAGGGAGCGGATAAGAATCCTTGATGATTATACCAACCTGGCTCAAAATGAAGCCCATGTGGATGAGTTCACAGCACTTGGACTTAAATACAATTTACTGACTGCTTATACATCATTTATTGCTATTGATTCTGAGATAAGGAACCAGGATGGAAATATGACCACCATTAAGCAACCTTTGCCGCTGCCGGAAGGAGTGAGCAATTATGCGATAGGTGCACCTACATCCAGGGGAGGTGTGTTTCGCAAGGGTGGTAATAGTATGAAGCTGGGAAGTGCAAGAACAGAATACATGGCTCTTGAAATTGTTGAATCAGAGATGGATTATGATGAACCGACTTTTGTTACATTAGAAAGTTCACCTGAATTTAAAGGAGGTGAGGATGCCTTGATGAAATTCATTGAGAAACACCTGGTATTCCCGGAAGAGGCCAAAGAAAATGGAATCAGCGGAACTGTATATGTTGAGTTTATTGTAAATGAAGATGGAACGTTAGAGGATATTTTGATTATAAGAAGTGTTTCCAAATCGTTGGATGATGAGGCAATCAGGGTAATTAAACTGACCAGTGGAAAATGGAAATCAGGCGAACAAAATGGAAAATCAGTTAAAGCTTCAATGATTGTTCCGGTGAAGTTTAAGTTGTAAAAATAAATTTGAATCATATTTTTCCGACCTGTTAGGTTTTTTTCAACCAACAGGTCTCTTGCATGACCAGTGAAAAGGAGCGAAGCAATCTAATAGATTTGTTTTGCTCTTTTTTTTAATACTATCGTTATTTCTTGAGTCCTTAATAAATATTCTTCTTATTGTGCTATTACACAGAGGTTCACGAAGTAGACACGAAGTTTCACAGAGAAATTTACTCTTGAATATATTTACTCATCCAAGTAAAAAAACCTTATTATTCATAGGTGTTTATAAAATTCCCCCTACTTTTATCCGTCAATTGAAAACATGAATCTTTATGAAACCAACACATATTGAACATATCGGAATTGCGGTAAAGAGCCTGGATGAAGCGATTCATTTTTACGAGAAAGTACTCGGACTGGAATGCTATGCCATTGAAGAGGTAAAGGATCAGAAAGTGAAAACAGCTTTTTTTATGGTTGGACAAACAAAAATTGAGTTACTCGAATCAACTGACCCAAACGGGCCGGTTGGTAAATACATCGAAAAGAGGGGAGAGGGCATTCATCACATTGCTTTTGCACAACCTGAAGTTTCCAAAGCATTGACTGAAGCCGAGAAAAATGGTGTGCGCCTGATCGACCAAAAGCCCCGAAAAGGGGCAGAAGGATTGAACATCGGATTTCTTCATCCCAAATCTACTTTTGGTGTATTGATGGAGTTCTGTGGGAAAACGTAAAAGGTTAACAGTTAATTCCTGGATTATTATATATTTTTGTCATAGCATAAAAATATAATTCAATCTTTTCAATCATGAGTGATCAATTAAATCGACGTAAATTTCTAAAAAAAACCTCCCAGGCAGGACTTGGAATTGCCTTCGGAGGAGTAGCCCTAAATTCTTCTGCCGAACAATTATTACCTGCATTGGAATCCTATCCTTTCAATCTTGGAAAGCTTGAAAAAGTGAGGATCGGTATGGTGGGAGTAGGCGGAATGGGAACATCTCACGTCCATAATTTCTTAAAGATTGAAGGTTGTGAAATAGTAGCTGTTTGTGATATTGTAGAAAGCCGTGTGGAAAGAGCACAGAAAATGGCCGTTGATGCCGGATTCAAAAAACCGGATGGCTATTCAAAAGGGGAGTATGATTTTAAACGAATGTGTGAACGTGATGATATTGATCTTGTCTTTACAGCAACTCCCTGGAAATGGCATGTTCCTGTTTGCCTCGAAGCCATGAACACCGGAAAGCATGCTGCAACAGAAGTTCCGGCAGCGTTAACAATATCTGAATGCTGGCAATTGATCGAAATCTCTGAAAATACCAGCAAACATTGCATCATGATGGAAAACTGCAATTACGACCGGGAAGAAATGATCATTTTAAACATGGTGAAAAAAGGTCTCTTTGGTGAATTGCTTCATGCACGGTGTGGTTATTTACACGATTTAAGAGCAGTAAAACATGACATGAATGGAGAAGGTGTCTGGCGCAGGGATTGGTCCATGAAACGGAATGGTGACCTTTATCCAACACACGGCTTAGGACCGGTTGCACAATGTATGGATATTAACCGTGGAAATTATTTTGATTACCTGGTGTCCTTCAGTACGAAAACAAGAGGTCTAAACAAATATGCTATCAATAACTTTCCACATGAAAGCCCACAGGTAAATGAAAAGTTTGTTTTAGGAGATGTGGTCAGCACGATGATCAAAACAGTAAATGGTGAAACTATTTTAGTTACACATGATACCAGTAACCCAAGGCCATACAGTCGGGATATACTGATACAGGGAACAAGGGGAATTGTGAGAAAATATCCAACACCGAAAATCCATATTGAAGGTAAAAGTCCCGGACATCGCTGGGAAGATTTATCTGTATATAAAGATGAATATTACCACACTCTGTGGAAACAGATTGAAGCTGATGCTGAAGGAGCCGGTCATGGTGGTATGGATTACCTGGAAGATTATCGTTTGATCAATGCACTTTTAAATGGATTAGAACCTGATATGGATGTATATGATGCTGCTGTTTTAAGTGCAATTACTGAATTAAGTGAAAAGTCTATTGCAAGTGGTGGCTGGCCCATGCAGTTTCCTGACTTTACGCGGGGAATGTGGAAATCAAGAAGAACATTGCCTGTAATGGATGTAAGGTAATTTTTAGAAAAGTGCCTAAAGTTATTATGTATACCATAGACAACCAATTTATGAATTTTAAGTACTTTAACTACTTTAGCTCACTCAAGTACTATTTTGAAAATATTTTAATTATTTTCGTCCTTCTAAATTTTATTCTTTTATATGTTAATAATAGGAATAGCCGGAGGTTCAGGATCAGGCAAGACAACGGTTGTAAATAAGATCATTGAAAGCTTACCAAAAGACTCGGTTGCTGTTATTTCGCAGGATGCGTATTACCGTGACAGTAAACATTTATCAGTAGAGGATCGTAAAAAGATCAATTTCGACCACCCATCCTCCATCGAGTTCAGTTTACTCGTTGATCACATTGATCAGTTAAAAGAGGGTAATACGATAGGTATGCCTATTTACTCCTATTTAACTTGTACCAGGGCAAGTGAAACCATACCTGTAGAACCTAAAAAGGTGATCATAGTTGAGGGCATTTTAATCCTGGTAAATCCCAGGCTCAGAAAAAGACTTGATATTAGAGTTTATGTGGATGCTGATTCTGATGACCGTCTGATGCGTATTATCTGGAGAGATATCGAAGAAAGGGGGCGCTCATTCAAAGAGGTGCTGGATCATTATGAAAAATTTGTGAAGCCCATGCATCTGCTTTTCATAGAACCCAATAAGCGATATGCAGATATTATTATCCCGCAGGGAGGTGAAAACCAGATCGCTATTGATATTTTAACGTCAAGTATTAAGGAAAAACTCCGGGAAGACAAGTAATTAATTAACGTCATTGCGAGTCAGGGGGTAGGCCAGGTAGGGCTGTTCAATTCTAACCAGCTAAATAAACTGCAATAAATGTAAAATAATAAAATTCAATGGTTAAACCCCGATTATGCAATAGACCAATGCTGAATGTCTAAAACCCAAAAACCCATATCTTTGAAAAGATTTATAGATCAAACAGGTATTCGAGATTATCTCTGCCAACTTGATTTACCTCATCCCGGATCGAACAGAGGTTATTGTCCAATTCAAATAATTGAATCCTTCTGGTTAAGTCTCTGGACTGGTGTATCACGTTATATACATTGTGATTGGTTAAGGTATGATAAAACCTTACATTCAATTTTCGGATGGGAAAAGATGCCTTCACAAAGTACTTATAGTCGTTTTTTTGGTAAGTTTTCACAAAAACGCAATACAGAAGTTTTTCCAGCCTTGCAAAAGTGGTTTTATGATCAAATTAGTGTGGACAATATCACAGTTGATTTTGATAGTACAGTTATTACAAGGTACGGAGAACAAGAGGGCAGTGCCAAGGGCTATAATCCAAACAAAAGGTATAGAATTAAACCAAATGTTATTCAAGCACGATAATGGAAAATTGAGACGATATATTGTTGAAAAAAAACAAGTAGATATTAGGCCAAACTCCGATGGAAAATTATTATTTGAAGACCTTCCAGGCTATCGTTACAGTTGTTATGCAACAAATCTGGATTTACCATTAGATCAAATCTGGAATATTTACAACACCAGGGCAGATTGTGAAAACAGAATTAAAGAACTTAAACAGGATTTTGGATTAGAAAATTTTTGTTTACAAGATTTTTGGGCTACCGAGGCCTCGTTCAGGTTTATAATGGTAGCTTATAATCTGATGAGTTTGTTTAGGCATTTTGCTTTAAACCACCATAAAAGAGCTACACTTAAAACTTTAAAAGTCTATTGCTTTGCATTAGGAGCATGGACTGTTAATCATGCTAATAAAAAGGTGCTTAAAATTGCTTTGCCGACTAAAAGAAGGCCTTGGCTTGATGGAATTTTTGCCCAAATAAAGAACACAAGCCCGCCTTATCTATTTTCTAATGCATAATCCGGGTTTAAAGAATTAGATGACTATTTACGTAACAGGCTGCTTCGATATTATAATCGTAAAAGTCAGAGGAAATCAAGATTGTATGGAAAACAAGCCTTCAAAATTTTAGTTGATGACTATGGTTTAATAAAACCGTATAAGACCTCTGGTTTACGACCTGTGAATACTTTAAAATGAAAATTAGTAGGAAAGCCGTAGCGCCTATGCTGAAGCTTCGGCGTAAGCATATGCGGGAAAACCGCACGTACGGTTTGACGAGGGGGCTGGAAGGATAAGGTCTGAAATTGTGAGTAAATCCATTACCGCTTATTCTTTCACTCTAC
>JAIOTR010000210.1 GCA_021106665.1 Bacteroidales bacterium | reverse complement strand
TTTCCATTAACATGTTAACACCTGAATTCCTGGCTTTGAATTGGGAATTAAGCAGCCACTCCCCTACCCCGGTTTTTTCCAATAAAACGGTTCTATTTATTTTATCAGCAAGAAATATTTTAGTGATACTCGCTGTATCTTGTACGGCAAAATTTTTAGTCCTGTCTTTAAAAGTTCCGCTGCTCTGATTATAAACGAGAAATAAAGCAATAACCATTAAAAAAATTACAATAATCAGTATGATGATATTTTTCCTTTTCATCGATATATAAAATAAATATAATTTTTAAACAGTCTTTAAGTATATTTTCTTTTTCTAATTACGAACATTACTATTCCTAAAATTATTATGATAACAACCGGTAATAATGTATTTAAGAGCTGCCAGAATAATTTGTCATTATTGATTTTTGTTCTGTCAAGTAACCTTAGCTTCAACTCCCTCGACCGGATTGAGATCAATCCTGATTCATCAATCAGGTAATTCATGGCATTCAGTATGAATTCCTTATTACCAAATGTTTGGCCTGTGTACCTGTCGTAGCCTAAGGGATAAGGTGTTGGCCGATCACCGCTTGTTCTGATCTGGTTTTTGATAATATCCCCATCAGCAACAACGATCATTTTTCCGGGCTCACTTGATGAAACAAATCCGATATCCGAATTATCCCGAATTTCCGGTGGTACTCTGTTCCGGTACAGGGATTCAAATTCACCCTCAAGTAATACAGCAACAGGAATGTGCTTTTGATTATATTGTCTTGTATCCGGTTCCTTTTGCAATATATCAAGACTGATTAAAGCGGGTGTGTTTACTGTTCTTGAATATTGCGATGATGTAAGCAAAATTGTTTTGGTAATACCTCTAATATTCAAAGTATCAATACTACTGATAAATTCTGTTTTGATGGCATTCAGGTTTTTCACAATAGGATGGTCAACCAATGGATTTAATATCGGGAAATAATACCACGGAAAGAAATCAATTTGCGGAGCGCCCCCAACCTCTCCTGTTTTCAAGGGTATGGGTAATGCATTAATATCCATCACAAGGTTGGTGTTTAACCTCACTCCATAATTAAAAAGCTGGTCTTCAAGATTTAGTTCATTGATAACCCCAACCGTTGCATCAGAAAATTGGATGCTGTCCATGCTGGCAAATACCGGATCAATCAGCCAAAGCGCCTTTCCACCCCGCATGATAAACTGATCAATGATAAATTTGTCTTTTTCATCAAAAACAGTATCAGGTTTGGCAATAACAATGGCATCATATTTATTTTGAACTTTCGTTTGCACCGAATCTACTTTAACTCTTTCGGTGAGACTGTTTAACTGACCATCAATATTAACTCTATTGATAGCATAATACTCACTTAAGGCATACGCAATATCAGCGGTTTCAAGTACACTCAGTTCCCCATGCCCTTCGATGAATGCAACTTTGGGCCTGTTTGCCGTACTTAATTTCCGGATGGTATTGGCAATATTGAATTCGAGATTTTGAATGGAATTATTCAATACCTCTTCGGGTGGAATACCCATTTGAGATAAAAGCAATTCCATAGGAATTTCATTGTTTCTATATGATACAATCGCCCCCGGAAAAATGATTTGCTGACTGGAACCATCATTTGTTTTTACCTGTAGGTCAGTTGGATTAAGTCCCCTCTCCATCAGACGTTGATAAACATCATTCCTCTCTTTCTCATCTGAACTTGAAGATGGATTAATAAATTCATATTGGATATAATCGGAATAAGCCCTAAACTGATCAAGCATTTCTTTTGTTTCTCTTCTCAGCCTCTTAAACCCGGCAGGAAATTCACCATCAAGGTAAACCTGGAAATATATAATATCATCCAATTCCTTTAGCATCTCTTTTGTTTGTTCCGATAGTGTATAACGTTTTTCGGAAGTAAGGTCAAATCGTGTAAAGACATAATAACCGATTATATTGATAAGGACAATGATCAGCAATCCAAATATTAATTGGATAATATTACTCTGTTTTATGTCCTTTTTTTTGTTCTCCACCGTTTCTTTTTAAGAGTTAATAGTTATTTGTAAATCGTTATAAGTTATTTTACACTATTCATAAAATCTCTCGCCAAGGCACTAAGGCGCAAAGAAAAGAGAAAATTATTCCGTAAAACCCAAATTAAATTTGATCACAGTGTTACATTCATTAAATTAATTCATTTAAACCTTTGCGTCTCCGCGTCTTTGCGAGAAACACATTTTCACCTACCACTTTCGGGTTTCTAATGATATCTTAGTTAATAGAATAAATAATGCTATCAGGCTGATAAAATACAGCAAGTCACGCGTATCAATAACACCCTTGCTCATATATGAATAGTGTGAACTAATCCCCAATGTTTTGATAAAAAGATCAACATTTCCGAAAAGATTAAGATTGTATATAAACTCAAATCCAATATATATAAATCCGCAAAGTAAAGCAGCTAATATAAACGATATGTTCTGGTTATCCGTTAAAGAAGATGCAAAAAGCCCGATAGCAACAAAAGAAGCTCCAAGGAATAACAAACCGATATAGGATCCCCACATGCCTCCTGTGTCAATATTTCCCTTCGGAAAACCCAGTTGGTAAACCGAATAAAAATAAATAAGTGTGGGCAAAAGTGAAATAAAAACGAGAGTAAGCCCTGCAAGGTATTTCGCAAGTATCACCTGGATATCGGTAAGTGGCTTGGTCATGAGTAACTCAATGGTTCCGCTTCTTTTCTCCTCGGCAAAAAACCGCATTGTGATAGCCGGTATCAGGAATAAAAAAACAAATGGGGCTAACAGAAACAATCCGTCAAGACTGGCATAACCAAAATCAATGATATTTGATTCAAGCGGAAACACCCAGAGAAATAAACCATTTACCAACAGGAATACAGTAATTACAATGTAACCCAGCAAAGAGTTTAAAAAACTGTTAATTTCCTTTTTGTAAAGTATAAACATCACCTGCCAAATTTGAGGGGCAAAAATACATATTTTTTGTGCTTACTTTTTGTGAAATAAATACGATGATTGTAAAGAGTTATTGTATTTATTTGAAATTATCAAATAAGCTTTTGGATATTTCTCTAAATGAAATTATAAAATACCTAATCTGATATAGAAGAATTTATTTATAAACATTATGAATTAGATTAATCATAATAATTGCTTTAAATATTTTCTTATAATTGCAGATAAAGAATCCTTTTTCTAAAACAATAAACTAATGACTTATAAAATGAGACATTTTATTAGAACTATATTTATATTAATTGTAATAACACATTCTATTACATGTCAGGCTCAGAGTTTTATTAAAGAGTATACATATAATGCAAGTGAAAACGATAGTAAAATTTCAGCGAGGGATGCAGCTTTTGTGGAAGTTAAAAAGCTTTTAATGGAAGAAATGGGTGTATATGTTAATAATGTTGTAGAACAATACATCCATGAAACAGAAGACAATCTTTATGAAAGTTTTACAGATAAAACGGAAATTATTCAGGCATATATAACCAAAACTGAAATTCTTGAAGAAAAGTGGGATGGGAAAACCTATTATCTGAAAGCGAAAATAATTGTTGATGATAAAGATGT
>JAIOTR010000228.1 GCA_021106665.1 Bacteroidales bacterium | reverse complement strand
CTATCTGGTTTAACAGTTAAGGGTGTGTTCCATCTAGCATCTGCAGGATCGGTATAAGCCCATCCAACACCGGATAATTCTGCATGGATCCTGCCATTGGTAACTGTCCCTGCTGCAACTATTCCAAGGACACTACCGTTGATAAGTTGAACAGAATAAGTGCCAGAGTGAGCATCCGTACTTTGATCCCAAACATAAGGAGCAAAACTATTAGCAATGCTGTTGTCTGAAGTTTTTATGGAGCTCCAGTCAACGGGCTCATCAGTTGCAAGTCCTACATCCTCCCACAGCTCAAAGCCTGCATTTTCAGGTTGCTGAGCAAATACAGCAATACCAATAACAAAAGCAATTATTGTTAAGAATAAATTTTTCATCATAGTAAAGTTTTTCAATAGGTTAATAAATTTATTATTTTACGTTAATCTTTATTAAAACAAAATTGATGCTTATTCAGTTAAATATTATTTTACAAATATCTTTTCTGTGAAACTGAGGGTTTGATTCTGAATTTTACAAATATAAATCCCAGATGGAATATTAAGTTGGTACTTATTTGTTTGGTTTGATTTGACTTCGCTTTCAAAAACTATTTTCCCGGAAATATCATGTAATGTTATTACAGATCCTTCTTGCTCACTATTGTTATTCCAGTCAACAATTAATTCATTTTTGATGGTAAACAGGTTTATGTTATCACTTATATTTGAACTTATACCGGTTTCATGATATACCATTTCAAAGTCATCAAGGTAAAGAATACTTCCTAATAGTGCATTTGCCGCATCTCCAGCATATATAGCGAATAATAAATATTCCGGTGTATCGCTGCTCAGGTAAACAAATGGCACCCTGAATTTAGTCCAGTCAGGTGTTTCTCCTGTAAAATCAATGTTGGCTACAGCTATCCAGTTTGTTTGAGAAGTGTCAGCGATTTTTGCAGTATCAGAATGTAAGACTGCAACAATACGACCGATATCATTTCCTGCTGGAAAGAATTTTGCCCAAACTTCCAGGCTATCAGGCAAGTCGGTAAATGGAGTATGAAATTCCGGCATTGAGTCAATAGTGTAAACATAGGCGTCAGAAGGTGGTAATGTAGCATGTACCCTTCCATTGGTCATGGTGCCGGGTGCAACCATACCCAAAATAGTATCATTCTCTAATTTTACGGAATACATCCCGGTATGGGCATCAGAACTTCGCTCCAGAGTAACCGGGATCACTCCATTGATTAAATCGCCTCCGTCAGAGGATTTCAATGAGTTCCAGTCCACAGGTTCTAAAGTATCAGGTCCGAAACCAATTTCTTCCCAGTATTCAAATCCGGGATTTTCCATTTGCTGTTGGCTGTGAGCATGGAAGATAATTATAAAACCTAACAGTAATACTATTAATAAAGTTTTACACTTCATGGTTTTTAATTTTAGTTTCAATAAATAGATATGCGGACAAAAGTATATTTTTTAATATATGCAAGTCAAGTTTTTTTGTAACTAAATCAGTGTAATGAAACTAGGAAATTGTAATTACAATCCTTCGATTTTGCCTCGGCCCATCAAATTCACAAAAAAAAATATTCTGCCAGGTGGATAATCCCATTTTGCCATTAATAATTGGAATGGTTTCACTGGGTCCGACAATTCCGGCTTTAAGGTGGGCATCTCCATTTCCATCCTGCCTGTCATGTTCCCATACACCTGAAGGGATCAGTTTTATTAGCAAGTTGATCACATCGGTTTGAACCGATTCATCCCAGTTTTCCTGTATCATAATAGCTGCGGTAGCACCCTGAGCATAAACGTTGACCATTCCGGTTAGTATTCCACTTTCTGCAACTATCTTCTGCACAGCATTGGTGATATCATACAAACCATTATTATTATGTGTACTTATTTGAATGGTTTTTTGCATGTTAGTTTTTGTGATTCATAATTCTCCTCAATAATAATTTTCTATAAAGATTGATTCCTTTTTATTCAATCCCGCCTACACTGCGTTACGGACGGGCAGGTATTCAATCATTCAAGCATTCAATCATTAATCCAACTTAAACCAATCCTCCACATAAACAGTCTTATCTTCCGGCTCATTTTTATGCCTGAATTCATTTATTTGCTTATTGTAAATATAATCCATTTCCCAGGTATCGATATTTTCAACTATCTGTTGGATAGCATCCGCAAATATATCCAATTCATTGTTTGTCATGGTAGGATGTAAGGATAGTCGTACCCAACCCGGTTTTTCGGATAGATCCCCTGTACTGATTTTATCAGTTATTTCTTTTGAGTGCTCATAACTTACGTCCAGCAAATAATGTCCGTAAGTACCTGCACATGCACATCCTCCCCTTACCTGGATACCGAAACGGTCGTTCAATATTTTAACGACCAGGTTATAATGTATCCCGAGGATATAAAATGAAACTACGCCTAATCTATCCTGAACATTATCAGCAAGGATATGAAGCCCATTTACCCTGGATAACTTTTCAAAAGCAATCTTAACAAGTTCATCCTCTCGTTTTTTAATATTTTCAATACCCATCTGATTTTTCAACTCAATAGCGAGAGTTGTTTTAATGGCTTGCAGAAATCCCGGAGTTCCTCCATCTTCACG
>JAIOTR010000550.1 GCA_021106665.1 Bacteroidales bacterium | reverse complement strand
TTATTCGTTGAAATCATTATGGGTGCACGACAAATTTTCATTATATTGCTATATTTAGTGATCCTTTGTGTTTTTGTGTCTTAGTGGCAGGAAAAAATGTTAGCCACGAAAGCACCAAGACACCAACCTGCCTGCCGCAGGCAGGGTTCACACAAAGGATTCGTAGATAAAATCAACATAATTATTAAAAGTTATTATTTTGTTAAGAATTGTAATTTGTTATTCACATAGAGGAAATTTGTCGTACACCCTGTTTTCTTAAATTTAATTTTTTTGAATAATTTCGTAGGAAATTTCATTACCAATGAATAAGTACATCAAAAAAATAGCTTCTGAACTAACCATTGCAATCGAACAAGTAGAAAATACAATTGGCCTGCTGAAAGATGGTGCAACCGTTCCTTTTATTGCACGATACCGAAAAGAGGTTACCGGAAGTTTAGACGAAGTACAGATCACCAGTATCCGTGATCGAGTTTTACAACTTGAAGATCTGGATAAACGACGAGAGAGTATTCTTAACTCTATAAAAGAGCAGGAGAAATTAACGAATGATCTGGAAAAACAAATTCAGGAAGCGGAAACCATGTCTGAATTAGAAGACCTTTATCTTCCCTATCGACCCAAACGAAAAACCAGAGCAACAATAGCAAAAGTAAAAGGATTGGAACCCTTAGCCAAAATGGTCATGTCACAAAAAAATGATGATGTTGAAGGGATGGCCAGCCGGTTTGTGAATAAAGATAAAGATGTTAATTCAGTTGAGGATGCATTAGCCGGCGCCCGCGATATCATTGCAGAATGGATCAGTGAAAACAAGTATGTGCGTGGAAAAATACGCAGACTTTTTACCCGCAAAGCTAAAATTACATCCAAAGTAGCCAAAGGTAAAGAGGAAGAAGGAAACAAGTACCAGAATTATTTTGACTGGTCGGAGTTGATATTAAAATCGCCATCTCACCGTATACTGGCCATGTTCAGAGGAGAAAAAGAAGGATTTTTAAAATTGAACATTGCTCCTGCCGAAGAAGAAGCTGTTGAAATCCTGGAAGACCGGTTTGTCAGGTCCGACAATGAATCAGGTGATCACGTGTATGAAGCTGTAAGAGATAGCTATAAACGGCTTATAAAACCCAGTATGGAAACTGAAATCAGAGCAATGGCTAAAGAAAAAGCTGATACTTACGCCATACAGGTTTTTGCCGATAACCTCCGGCAATTATTAATGGCATCACCATTGGGTGAAAAAAATGTGTTGGCCATCGACCCAGGGTTTAATTCAGGGTGTAAACTTGTTTGTCTCGACAGGCAGGGCAAGCTCCTTTACAATGAAACCATTTATCCACATCCTCCACAAAGTGAAGTAAAAAAAGCCATTAATAAAATTTTCCAATTAGTAAATGCTTATAAAATAGAGGCCATTGCCATTGGCAACGGAACTGCAGGCAGGGAAACGGAAAATATGTTCCGGCGTATCCATTTCGACAAGGATGTTACTGTAGTGATGGTAAATGAAAGCGGCGCTTCAGTATATTCAGCTTCATCTGTTGCACGTGAAGAATTTCCTGATTATGATGTGACTGTTCGCGGATCAGTAGCCATTGGCCGCAGGTTGATGGATCCATTGGCTGAACTGGTAAAAATTGATCCGAAATCAATTGGAGTAGGACAATATCAGCATGATATAAATCAAACAGCCTTAAGTAAAAGTCTGGATGATACAGTGATAAGCTGTGTGAATTTTGTGGGTGTAGAGGTGAATACAGCCAGTAAAGAGCTCCTTTCACACGTTTCGGGGGTCGGACCTGCATTGGCCAAAAACCTTGTTGAATATAGAAATAAGAACGGGGCTTTTAATTCAAGAGATGAGTTAAAAAACGTACCAAGATTCGGAGATAAGGTTTTTGAACAGGCAGCCGGATTTTTAAGGATCAGAAATTCTAAAAATCCATTAGATAAAAGCGCTGTCCATCCCGAAAGTTATTATGTGGTTGAGCGTATGGCCTCAAACTTAAAATGTGAAATCAGCGACCTCATATCAAGTGATGAACTCAGGAAAAAATTAAACCTTGATGATTTTGTAACAGAAAAAACAGGTCTGCCAACATTGAAGGATATCATTGACGAATTAGCCAAGCCCGGCCGTGATCCCCGTGATAAAATCGCATTCTTCGAATTTGCAAAAGGGATCCATTCTATTGATGATCTGGAGACGGGTATGTTACTTCCCGGAATCATAACGAATGTTACTGCTTTTGGGGCATTTGTTGATATTGGAATCAAACAAAACGGATTGATTCATGTGAGTAATATGGCCAATAAATATGTCAGTGATCCAAATAAATATGTGAAGCTCAATCAAAAGGTCGAAGTAAAGGTGATTGATATTGACAAGATCAGGAAGAGAATTCAATTGTCTTTAAAAGATGTGGAATAAGCCAGACTAACTTATCTCTAATAAATAAAAGAAGAAAAAATTTGTATGATTATTTTTTAACGAGATTTTCCAGATCGTCAAGGTCTCTATATCTTCCAGTGGCTTTTTTGTTTTTTATATGAGTAATTGTATAAACTCTTTGAAGTCCTTCGTTAACATTTTTATATTTTAAAAATTGTTGTCTTAAAAATTCAATTGCTTCAAGTCTTTCAATGTAAGTTTTAGCAGACCAATAATAATAATCAGATGGTTGTGTAAAATTTGTTACTATTTTCAGCATTTTCTGCATAATGCAAATTTAATATAATTTCCCATATTTTGAAATAAAATGCTTAAGATCAAAAATTTAATCTTGTAGATTTACAAAGACTTAAAATTTATCAAAGTTTATTACGTTTGTATTCTGAAATTAGAATGACATGTTACGTAAGCCCTACATCTTGATCATAATATTCCTGGTTTTTTCCTTACATGGCAATCTTTCTGCCCAAAGGATTAAAGGAGCAGTTATTGCCGGGATGAACCTTTCGCAGGTTGATGGAGATGAGGTTTATGGTTTTAGTAAGGTAGGCATGAATACAGGAGTTTCTGCTATTCTCCCGATTGGTAAATGGTTTTCATTTAGTATTGAAACCATTTATAGCCAGAAAGGCTCAAAACAAGGAGAACAATATTATGACTCAGTTGAGCTTGTACCTGATAGTATTGTGATCTGGACCGGAGCATACAAACTTAATCTCGATTACCTCGAAGTTCCTGTTCTTTTCCACTTTAATGATAGAAATATATTTTCTGCCGGTGTGGGGTTTTCATATGGAAGACTTGTAAATGTTAAAGAATACGAGCATGGCAGGAGGGTAACAACAACTTCTCTTAATAGTGGAGTTTACAAAAGGAGTGATTGGAATATTCTTTTTGACCTGCAATTCAGGTTGCACAAAAAAATCAGTAAGTTAAAATTTAATATCCGGTATGCATATTCGATGAGTAAGCTCCGAACCCGGGATTATTATAACTCAAAAGGTGAATATACCGGAACCCGGTACCAATACAATAATCTTTTCAGCTTCCGGGTAATTTATGTATTTAATGAAAAGCCACCACGTATTGTTGATCCGAAATAGTTGAGGGTTTCCGACCTTTTATAGGTTGGAAATCCTAATGTCACAGGAATCCTCCAGATTGATCATCGCATTAATGATCCTGGCTTTTTCAAAGTATTGCAAATCTTTAACCTTTATTTCCTTTTCAAAGATTTTTTTCTCGTTAATTAATTTTTTACGTTTTGTTCCTGGCAGGAGAGGAGTTGATGGTGTAACCCAGTTTTTTCCATCCCAGAATACAATATTGGCGTAAGAAGTATCGGTTACATAACCACTTTTTAGAATCAGCACATCATCGCAATCGCCCCGCTGTTTAAACAATTCATTGATCTTTGACCGGTTCAGGAATTTGTAGTTATAGTCGAAATCAAAACACTCCAGCAGTTTCAATGACTTAATGATTTTTGGAGTATAAGGTTCAAACTCGATTTTTTTTATTTTTTTAGTGTAAATGACCCGGCATTTAAAAACTCCGTTTTCAAGATCTCCTGGAATTTCAATTAGTTTTTCTAGCTTAACCTGCTTATGAATACCAAATAATTCATATCGTGTCCGATTGAACCGTTCATTGTGATATTCAATGTTTTGAAGTCTCCTGTTTTGAACTTTTATGGTTTCGAACAGGAAAGGGTTTCCCACCTTTGGAAGGTTGGAAACCCTGGTAGAGCTAATCAATGATATATTTTTGAATTTTTTTATCTTCATGATAAAAGTTATGAAAATCAATAAAGTCTTCTTTCCCTCCAAACCATTCAAAGGTTGGCAACCCTTATATTATCGGCACATAAACCTTATCAATCATCTCCTGGTATTCTTCTTCGCATTTACTGTAATAGGTAATTCCACCACCACTTTTAAAAATCAGATTGTCTTTTTGCTTTTCTATGTATCGTATCATCACAGCGCTAT
>JAIOTR010000458.1 GCA_021106665.1 Bacteroidales bacterium | reverse complement strand
TACCTTGAGTCAACGCAAATGGTACGCTGTAATTCCGGCTCAAAAGCAATATCACCGCTCATGGCTTCCCAGTTTCCGTCAAAAGCCAATCCAATCAATTCACCATTACCATTGAGAACCGGACTTCCTGAGTTTCCTCCGGTAATATCATTTGTTGTTAAAAATCCTACAATCAGTTTTCCATCTGTACCATACCGTCCATAATCCTTGCTTTTGAAAAGCTCTTTCAATTTTTCAGGTACTATAAATTCATCATTGTTCGGGTCTTCTTTATCCATGACACCACTTAGATGTGTAACAAAATCGTAATGGATCGCATCTGCCGGATAATAATCCTTGATAGATCCATAGGATAGCCTCAAAGTTGAATTTGCATCCGGGTATCTTACTAATTCCGAATCCATTTCCCTTAGGCCAGAAATGAAAAGTCTGTTGCCTCTGTTAACATTAGTTTGAGCACCCTTGTAAGCTCCCATTGATCCCATCAATGCTTCCATAACCTGGTTAGATAAAATATATCCCGGATCTTTGGCAAGCTTTTTAGCATTGGGTTTATCAAGAAAAGCATTTACTTTATCTTCACTTGTAAGGATTGATTTTCCAAAAACATCGGCAGCATAAACATCATAATCTCCTTTATATTTCTTAGTGATTTCCTTGAAGAATTCAGGGTGTTGGTCTGCCGGAATGTTATCTGCATAAAGCCTATACAGTCCTGCAAGGATTTTCTGATCAGTAGGAGCATTATAATCTTTAAAATGCTCTTTAGCTGATTCCCTCAGAGCCTCGGCAGTTTCAATTGGCGCCTCCGGATTTTCTTTAGAATCTAATAATTGTTGCTCAAACTGTCCGAAATCACGCGCATAACTTACAATACCCGGACTCATTAATCCCAGGTTAATATACATAAGCGGCCCAACATGCCTGGCCATTTCCTTGTATCCATCTTCAATATCAGTCAGGACTTCTCCATATTTCTCTTTTCTTGATTCATCTTCATTAATCCAACCGGCAAATTGCTCTTCAATATCATGCTTTTTATCAGCAACATTCAATTTTTTAACACCACGTATTTGCCCGATATAATATTTCCATCCATTTGCATAAGAAGCATAGGTTGAGGCATATTTTATTTTCACCTCCTTATCGGTATCCATGTCTTCTTTCATTATCTCAAGCTGCCTTCCAAGTAATTCAACCAATACAGGTCCAAAATCATTGTTATTGTATTCCACGCCATAAGATGTCATGTATCGGTTGGTTCCTCCCGGGTAACCCCAGATCATGGTAAAGTCATCTTTTTCTACACCTTTTAGAGAGATTGGAATATGATGTTTCGGTTTCAAAGGAACATTATCCTCAGAATATTCAGCCGGTGATCCATCAGGAGCAGAGTATACCCTGAAGATGCTAAAATCTCCGGTATGGCGTGGCCACATCCAGTTATCCGTATCTCCTCCATATTTTCCGATGGCTGAAGGTGGCGCTCCGACCAATCTCACGTCTTGATAAACTTCGTAAACAAATAAATAATATTCATTTCCGCCATAAAAACTTCTGACTTTAACATGGTATTTTCCATCTTCCGAGGCATCTTCTTCAAGTTGATCCCTAATTTCTCCAATCTTCCCCCTACGATCACCTTCAGTCATTGTATCTGACAATAATGGTATAATGCTATCTGTAACATTGTCCATCCTGATCAGAAATGATGCAGATAATTCTTCATTGGGTAACTCTTCACTAAAGTTTTTCGCCCAGAATCCATCTTTCAGATAATCATGCTCAAGTGAACTATGCTCCTGAATAATACCAAAACCACAATGATGGTTAGTAAACATTAATCCCTGATCAGAGACAATTTCTCCTGTACAAAAATAACCGCTTGGTGTTCCACTTCCAGATAATCCTACTATAGCATCTTTTAAGCTTGAGTTGTTAATACTGTATATCTCCTCCGCTGTTAAACGAAGTCCCATTTCCTGCATGTCCTCATAATTCAACCTGTCGACAAACATGGGTAACCACATCCCCTCGTCAGGTGGAGTAAAAGAAAATGAATTTAAGGTTAAGGTTAGCAATCCAACAAATAATAGTGTAAACTTTTTCATATTTTCAATCAATTTAAATGTTATTTTATGATTAATTTTTCTTTAAAATAAAGAATCAACTTTTCCGAAAACCATGCCACCAATCTTAATAACCTGGGTTATATGGATTTAGAGAATAGGACAATTAGACAATAAAGTCCATTCTGTACGCAATTTAACGAGTGGTGTACATTTATGAACAAAGTGAAAAAAATGAATATAACTTATCTATAAACCAAGCATCTCCGGACCCTGTTCAAATACAATATCTATGGGTATTCCTGCCTCTGCCAACTTATCAAGATCTGCCTGTAATTCTGATTTTATTATTCCCATTTCAGATATCAGGTTTTTAGTAGCCTCATAATCACCATCCCCCTGTAACTTAATAATCAGTTGTGTAAGTTCAATTGAAGCAGACTTCATCTTTTCAATATCAATAGCATAAGTTCCATCTTCATTCTTAACAAAAGCACCCCTTTCCTGGAAGAAATTAAACCTCACCATATTTGCTTTGCCATGTGCACTTGCAGCGCCGAAACGCACTGAACGGAATATACCCGCCATAAATGTTACATAATTGTCCATCAGATCAGTTTCACCAAACTCACCCATTTCATTCAGTTTGGTAACAAGGTAAAGACCTAATATATCAGCCTTTCCCTCTTCAATGGCACTATACTGCTCCTTAAGTGCATGCCTAACTGTACCTTGTCCGTTAAGGGTGTTTTTTATACCCATCCCATGAGCAACTTCATGGAACATAATATTAGAAAAGAAAGCATCAAATGTTATATACTTGCGTTGCTCTTCAGTAATCAACATATCGGCAATGGGTATTAAAATGTGATCAAATTTCGCTTTCATTGCATTTTTTAACTGCAATTTACGTGTTCCTTTTGCCAATTGAACTTCTTCGTCATTGGGAAGGTTTATGGCAATGGTTTTCCCAGCCAGGTTACAGTCACCTGCATAATATACGACATCGTATGCATTCAGGTCAGCATCAGAACCAGGTACTTCCTTTTTATATTCAGGGTCAACGGGCAATTGTGTTTGCAACTGTGGAAGGAATTTCGCATATTTCGACAACTTTTCACTCCATTCTTTATCTTTGATCAAAATAAACGCTTCATGAGCTGCTTTATAACCAAATAGCTGATCAGTATAATTTTCTATTGGACCAAATACAAGATCAACATTATTGTTTTTTACATCTAACCAGGCCAGGTCACTCGGCTGATAATTATCTGTGAGCAAAGCATCTGCCCGCAACTCCAGATAATGTGCAAATTCTGCATCGCCAGCTAAAGCAGAAGCTTTCAATAATAGCTCAGATGCTTTAGTAACCTGCTCTTTGTAAGCTTCATGATACCATATAGTCATTAATCCTCCATCCTCATTCCTTCTAAGCAATGTATAAAGACTGGTTTTATCAGGATCATCAAAGGCTTCGAACTCTTCCTTGGTCATATCATGTGGATAAAACTCAGCGCCAGCTGGTTTTTCACCATATCCATCCATAAATGCTTTTTGATTTTCCATTTCATCCCATGGTCCATAATTGATCATAGCATATTCTTTAGCATCCGGATCGGTGATGCATGCCAGAAATTCTTCTTTATTTCCAATATTCTGCATCCAGAAAATATCATCCATAATTTCAGATGCATGAAATAACAGCTTAAGCATTTCTTTTTCATCATCACTTAAATGCGAAATATCAGCCGTAAGTTTAACCGGTACATACTTTTGCAGGTTCTTTTGCATTTCAGTTAATTCTTCAGCCTCATCCGATTGAGTATCAGCCTTTTTTTGCGTTCCAGAACCGCAACCCATAAAAAAGGCCGTCGCCAGAGAAAACACCAAAACAGTAAATAATTTTTTGCTCATTTTCATTTATTTTTTAAGTTAATTTTTCAGGTGCGAAAGTAAAGATATTTTTATTGATAAATCTAATAATTCAAATTATTTTATGCACTCCAATCATTGAAAATTAATATATTAACAAGTTCAAAAATTTTCACTATTTAAACTTAAAGCCTATTTATTTCGGAGGGTACAACCTACTCGATAAAGTCAGAAACAAATTCGGATATTTTTGCAAAGTAAAAACTATAGCTCATGCTTATTTGGATATAATTAATGCAACCATTTAATATGTGTTCTTGTCTAAGATTTGTATATAGGTATAAAGCTCTGTATCTTTTTCATTACGCGTTCTTTGAGGTTTTGACAGTGGAGTCCTCGCCGTAAAATAATTTGTAAATACAAATTTAATTTGTAATTTTACCCGCATATTTATAATGTGTTCATTAATAAATTATTACGGCTGTCAGGAGTTGTTAGGCTAATTTCATAAGGATTAGTATTACTTATCCATGTATTCTGAAGAGGACTTAATCAATCGGTGCTTAAATAACGAAGCAAAGGCACACACAGATTTTTACAAAAGGTTTGCACCTAAAATGTACGGTGTATGCCTTCGTTTTGCTAAAAATCAAATGGAGGCCGATGATATTCTTCAGGAAGGTTTCATTAAAGTATTTCTAAATCTAAGAACCTTCAGAAATGAAGGCTCGCTTGAAGGGTGGATAAGGAGAACTATTGTAAATACGGCAATCAATTTATTTAAAAAGAATGCCAAGTATTTGAAAGATATCGAAATTGATAAAGCGGAAATAGTTCAAAATACGGAAGAGGGTGCACTGGATAAAATATCGGTTGAAGAACTGTTAAACCTTATCAGGGAGTTACCTGCAGGATATCGCATGGTATTTAACCTGAATGTAATTGAAGGCTACACACATAAAGAAATTAGTGAATTATTAAAAATATCGGAAAATACATCAAAATCACAATTATCAAGAGCAAGACAAACATTGCAGAAAAAATTATCAAAACTTAACTGTGTTTATTGTTAATGAGCGAAAAGTATAAAAATATTGATGACCTTTTCAGGGATAAATTCAATGATCTTGAAGTAGATCCCCCGGCTCATGTTTGGGATAATGTAAAATCCGGAATATATGGCTCCGGTAAGTTTGGCCCTGGCAAGCCATTTTTCTATGGTGGTATAATGTTCCTGTCAGTTGCATTAATATTTCTAGGTGTTTATTCATTTCTATTTTTCAATAGTACTCCTGACATTAATCCTGAGATATACACTGCAAATAATTTGACTGAAATAAATAATAGCACCAACAAGTCGGAGGATAATTTATTAGCAATGCAGTCTGCGCCAATTAAGGAAGTTGATGTTTCATATCAAGATCATTCTTCAAGTGATCCCAAATCAAAAGGAAAAAAGAAACAAAAAGTAATATTTGATATTTCTCAAAACAACAACATTACTTCAGGCAAAACAAGCCTGGTTGTTACTGATAATAATAATCTAACAAAAACTGTCCCGTCAAATATTCAAAAAGAAAAAGATCCGGCAACTGATATTTCAGAAATCGCCAACGAATTATTAGAAATTAGCTTCCTGAAACCTGGAGATGATTCTGAGTTATTAGCACTCAACCAAACGGAATACGAGGCCGTTGAAACAAAGATGGAAGAAATTAATACTGAGATTATTGAAGAAGAAAATGTTGCGAATACCTTATCTGATAATAATCCATCGAATCCTGAACAATCATCCAATCAGGAAGTAAGAAGTGATTATGGAAAAAAAGGCAACTTAAAGCTTGGTGTTTATTTTACGCCGGAAATGATCTTTTACCCATCTAACAGTGGTTTTAATAACAGGAGCTATTCAGTGGATTTGAATGCAATTTATGAGTTTTCCGGCTATTTGATTCAAAGTGGAATAGGCGTAAATTGGTTATCAGACGATGGAAATTATAAAATTGACTACAACAAATATCTTGGATCGTACGAAGATGTTTATAATGTAACTTTCGATACAACCGGAAATGAAGTTATACCAATCTATCATACAGAAACGGTAGATGTATATGACTCAATAGATCATATTACTATTACACCTACAAAGAGTAATTATACATATCTTCAAATTCCTGTACTGTTTGGATATGGTCATGAAAATAGACGATTTGGCTGGTTTGTTAAAGGAGGACCTTCTCTATCCATTTTAGTTCATGAAAACATAGCAGATATAAATTTGTCAGATTCTCAAAATCAAATAATAAATGTTGAGAATGAACTACCATCACGAATAAGTACCAACTGGCAATTTGTATTTTCAGGCGGTGTATCCTACAAATTAAGTAGCCATTTGAGCCTGTCGGTTGAGCCTGTGTTCAGGTATTATATTAAGTCAGTTTACGATAATACAAATCTCAATACTAAAAATCCATATTCGCTTGGGCTTAGGGCCGGATTCTTATTGGATTTTTAATTATGAATAATGAAAAATGAATACTAGAAATAGAAATAAATTGAAGATTAGATACTGGTGGCTGCTAATGGCTTTTAGCATGATTTATAGCCTGTCAGTATATTCGCAGGGAGCCAATGGGAAAAATACAGTTTACTTAATCGGTCAACTTACCAATAACTTGAACGGAGCGCCTATTAAAAACAAGGAAGTTATAGTACTTTCTGATTCAACGTATAATCCAAACTTTTCATATCAAAATAAATTACTTACTGATAACGAAGGTTATTACTACGACACCATTAACACAGATCTAAATAAAGGTGGATTTATTGTTTACACTTACGATTATCTTAATACATACCACGATACAACTGTATATTTCAGGTTTACATGGAGTGAAGAAAATGTTTTATTTCCGAATTTTGTGCTACCGGTTGAACCTCCAAGTATAACCTATCAGGCGAATTTCTATTATCAACGAAATCCATCAGGACTAAATAATTCGGAATATCAGTTTTACGACCTTACAAACTCTGTGGATATCATTTCATGGCAATGGAATTTTGGGAATGGAAATTTCTCTTCAGAACCAAACCCTTTGCATGAATATATTGAAAATGGAATCTATAGAGTTAAGTTGACTGTCCTTATTCAACCAACGCCATATAGTATCCCTTACGAAAGTTCTATGGTAAAAATAATAAACGTTACCGTAAAGGATTACTTCTCATTTGGCGGTCATGTAAAAGCAGGGTATTTCCCAATTGACATCGGTGAAGCATTTCTATATAAAATAGATGATAATAATTTGGAATTGATTGACACAGCAGTTTTTAATGACACGCTGGGTTATTATTTATTTTATCAGGTAATTGAGGGTCAGTATATTGTTAAAGCTGACCTGCATCCTGAGTCGGAATTGTTCAACCAATTTATGACTACTTATTACAGCAATAAGCCCCTTTGGACGGAAGCTGATACTGTATTCCATTATTCAAACTTCTGGCATTATAATATTGATCTGATTCCGGTAGTTCAAACCAATGCCGGACCAGGTTTAGCATCGGGAAAAATAATGTATGGTACCGAATTAAAAAACATTCCGGCAACAAATGTTGAGATATTGCTATTCAATGAAAACAATGAACCTTTGATCTGTTGCCATTCAAATGATGATGGTGAATTTGACTTCTGTGACCTGGAATTGGGTTCTTATTGGGTATATCCTGAAGTAACCGGAAAGTATACCTATCCCCTCTTCATAACCCTGAATGAAAATAATATTGAAATAATCAATATTACAATTACTATAAGTAGTTATACTGTTAACGGCAGTGTAAATGCAATTGATGAAAATGAATGGTTAAATAACATCAGTAATCCTTATCCTAATCCAGCGAGTGAAGCTATTAATATTGAATTGCAGCTTCCTGAAAACAGTGATGTTCATTTTTCAATTTATAATAGTACTGGACAATCCATCGGACAGATGGACGAACAACTTACAAGTGGAGCAAACATTGTAAATATTGACATCTCCATGTTGCCTGAAGGGATCTATTACTTAATGGTAAGTGATAAAGAAAAAAGGTTGACTAAGAAATTTATAAAGAAATAACATAAAAGAAGCTCCAGATTTTGGGGCTTTTTTTTTTGGGTCGGATTTATAATATTTAATTTCTCTCAGGCAACCTTCTGAAATTTACTAAGTCTTAAATATAGTTATGGCTATTGATGACTGTTGACGAAAAAATAGTTGAAGGATGTATCGCAGGAAAACGACGTGCCCAAAACCAACTTTACCAAAAGTATGCACCGGGCATGTTTGGTGTATGTTTGCGCTATTGTAAAAATATTGCGGAAGCAGAAGATATTTTACAAGAAGGATTTATTAAGGTTTTTAAAAATGTTAAAAAATACAGGAAAGAGGGTTCGTTTGAAGGTTGGATAAGGCGCATTATGGTAAATTCGGCGATTACTCATTTTAATAAAAATAAAATTCATTTTGAAGAAATTGATGAAGAAAAAATGGAATCTCCTGAAGAGGCAGAAACAAACGAAACATTTGCACCGGTTGACCAGGAAATTCTTTTAAACTTAATTCAAAATATGCCGGAAGGATATAGAATGGTCTTAAACTTATATGTGTTTGAAGGATATAATCATAAAGAAATATCGGACATTTTGAATATTTCGGAAAACACATCAAAATCGCAATTATCAAAAGCAAGAAAATATTTAAAAAACAAACTGGAAGAAATAAACAAAGTCAAAACGGCTTCATTTGCATATGAAAGACAGTTTTAAAAATATTGATGAATTGCTAAAGCAATCGCTTGAAGGTTATAAGAAAGAGCCTTCGGTTGGGGTGTGGAAAAGAATTTCACTTCGGCTGTTGCTTATTGATCGTGGAATCTATTTTATAATAGCAGCTTTCATTATTGCTGTTGTAACCGGAACTTTTTTCTATCTGAATAGTAATGATACTGAAAGTGAAGTTAATTTCCATAAGGAGGACATATCAACTATTGTTTCCGAAGAAATTAATTTGGCCAAAGAAAAAGAAAGTTCTGTTAAACCAATTGAATCAAACACAAGTAATCAGCTTACAACAAATACAGGTAATGAAATAAAGGCTAAAATATCTAAAGACAATGAAATGCCAGGCATCTCTGATAAATCTACAGTTTTAAGTAAAAACAAAGAACCTGACATGATATTAAGTTCGGTAGCTGAAAATAATATGGAGACAAGCGGATTAACCGAAAATAAAAATATCCATTACAATGTTTATCCGGGTTTAGAAAGATTGGACAAAATGGATAAAACCAAACCATTGAAAATTAATGCTCTTCCAGGTCTTTATTTGGCTAATGAATATTCCAGTACAATCTATCCAAGAGCTTCTTACATGCGTACGCCATCTCTATTAAAAGATGATTATGGCCACCGGGGTTCTTGGAACTACGGAGTACACATAACACCTGAACTTATTTTCACAAATGAAAAAAACAACTCAAATAAAATGGCACTGAATCTTGATGTTACAGGTATATATAATGTAAACGATTGGTTCATCCAGTTTGGAGCCGGAGTCGGACTATCAGAAGATAATGGCACTTATAGAATTGATTATGCCCAGTACGACAGCATAGGATATTATTACGAAGTTACAGGTTTCACTATTGATCCTGAAACCGGTGCACCGGTATACAAGACAGATATTAAAGATGTTTATGATACAGTATTGTATAACCAAACAAAAACAACCGACAATTTATATACGTATCTCAGGTTTCCGGTTTTTGGTGGTTTAAAAGTACATGAAAACAAACGTTTTTCGGTTTGTGTTAAAGCCGGTGGAACTTATTCCATTCTTATTAATAAGAACGAGCCAGGTACTGATTTTACAAATGACAAAGCTACATGGATCACTATTTCGAATGAAACACCAGAAAGGATCCAAAGTAATT
>JAIOTR010000472.1 GCA_021106665.1 Bacteroidales bacterium | reverse complement strand
ACATCAGGACCGGAGCAGGTTTGGGGAGGGGCAACAGCACATAAAGAAATTGCCCCGGGTATTTGGGGTATGATCAGTGGCGATGGCAACCATGATGGGCAGGTGGATAATGCTGATAAAAATGAAGTATGGTTTGTAGAGTTTGGAAATGCAGGATATTATTTTGGTGATTTTAACCGCGATGGAGAAGTAGATTTAACTGATCTCAATAATTATTGGAAACCAAATGCAGGGGCAGGCAGCAAGATAGAGTGATTGGACAACTATTGTTTCTTATTTCCTATATTCATTTTTATAAACACTTTTCGATTTAGATTTCCCATTCATATCTTTGAAAATGACTCATGAAGCATTCCAATTCACTTCCTGTGATTAAGTCTATTGTATAGTTGGTGGACTTTACACATCTTGATTCTTATATACATTAACACCACTAAATAAACCATTTTCCCCGTTCCCTCATCAAGCACTACCGTTAACTAAATCATCCTTGTTTTCGCCTTTTCCAGGTGGTAATTTTGGTTCAAATTATAAATTAAATGAATTATTCACTTTTTAAAAATTAAATGTTATGAGAAATTTTAGTTTACTTTCAATTGTAATTGCATTTTTCCTTTTAGCAGGAACTTCAAATGCACAAAACACATGCATCAGCGATGCTTCACACACAGCAGATGCTTCTGCAGTGTTGGATGTTTATTCTACTACAAGAGGTATGTTAGTGCCAAGTTTGGCAAGCAACCCCTCGGTTTCTAATCCGGCAAATGGACTATTATATTTTAACACTACATCAAACAGTTTTAAATATAATTCAGGGTCCACTGCCAGCCCAAGCTGGACAGAACTTTCTTACGGAAGCCTTTGGACAACAAACGGTACTGATACTTATTTATCTAATCCGGGTGAAAATATTTTCATAGGTGGTACTACTAACCCTCTTGGTTATAAATTTTATGTACAGCAGCTAGGCCCTGGATTAATTTCAAATTCACGAATTGACGGGCAACTTGAAATCTGGAATTATACAGATAATGTAGGCACAGGTGATTTAATGCTTGCTGACATAAATGATAATGGTGGAGCAAATGGTATTATGCAACTATACTCCGGCGGAACTGCCAGAATACGTCTTTTAGCAAATGGCAATTCCTATTTTAATGGTGGTGCTGTTTGTATTGGTGGCATAGCACCTACTTCATTATTACATATTGTTGACAACAATGGGTTTGGATCACCTCAAATATTGCTAGATAATATTTCAGGGATTGCAAATACCGCGGTTGGTTATAAATTTGGAGCTGCTACTAATTATTCACAGGGAATTGAACCCATTACAACTAACTTTGTGTTAGCCAACACACCAACAATTGGCACTCCTGTACAAGGTGACGGAGCCTCAATGATAAGTGCTTTCCCAAGTGGTATTATTGATTTTAATAACCAAAGTCGTGCTCGTGTTTACCTGGATTTTAATGAGCCAATTCCTACAAGCACCTGGCATCCGATTGACTATACCATAAAAAATTACGATCAGCAAAATGAATGGACTCCCGGTGCCGGATCACCTAACGGCGGCCCTCCCATGTCATTTTTTACAGCAACTGAAGAAGGCTACTACCAGGTTAATGCAAGAACTGAATATTTCCTCGGAGATGAAATGGACAACTGGTGGGTAAACTATGATGCGTATGTATCCATCGCAATATACAAAGGAAATATCCAAGGTAATTGGACCATGTATGCACAAGGCAATAATCTGCAAATAGGGCAGATATGGAATCCCCAAGGTCCTATGGAAAACGGTTTATCCTTCAAAAATAACAATGCCCCTAATGTAAGTGATGTGGTATATCTGCAAAAAGGAGAAAGAATAGCTATATATACCTGGCAAAGTTCCGGCATCATACTCAATCTTGTTCCCGGTACAGCAAAAACATATTGCTCAGTTCATAAGTCAAGCTAATTCTAGTATGAACTTTAAAAACAGAGAAATAATGAAAACAACAGCAATCATAGTCTTCTACCTGATCTTATTCCTCATTGGGCTGGCATTGACGGGATTTTCGCAAGGAATTGAGAACAGCGGAGGCTATATAACAGGAAACTCCACAAGCTATATTACCTTTAGCGGAGGCAACAATATGACCCTAAAAAGCACCACCGCCGACAGAACTACACTCGGAAATATGACAGTTGATTTTACAGGCAGCGGTACTTATAAACTTACAATACCTGATGATTCTTATGTTACTGTTGATGGGAGCCTAACACTGAGCGATACACTATTACTTAAAGCAAGCAGTAGCAGTAATATGGCTTCATTAATCACAAATGGGACTGTTACAGGCGCTTATGCTATTGTACAGCAGCATATTGTACAGGATCAATGGCATATGACCTCATCTCCTGTGTCGTCTGCTCAGTCAGGTGTTTATCTTAATTGCTACCTTTATAAATGGAATGAACCGGACAGCTCCTGGGTATATATTTCATCAACAACCGAAAATCTGGTTGTAACAAAAGGATACCATCTTTGGTCATCAAGTGGCGTTGGAGGCATAACAGTGGGACCTACTGATGTTACCTTTACCGGTTTGCTGAACACAGGAAATTATTCGCCGACATTGTCTTATAATGCAGGAAGCAACAAGGGTGACGGATGGAACGAACTTGGGAATCCATATCCTTCGGCCCTGGAGTGGAATTCATCATGGACTAAATCTAATATTGATGCAACGATTTATATTTATGATGGTACACAATATAAAACATGGAATTATAACCTGGGATCATCAGGAAGCACTCTGTCAAGCGGTGAAATTCCACCTACGCAGGGTTTCTGGGTTAAAGCAAATAATACCAGTCCTTCTATAACTATCCCTAACAGCGAAAGATTGCATAGCTCACAATCTTATTATAAAGGTTCTGAAAGCATTGAGAATATGTTTGCATTAAAACTTACCGGAAATGGTTATGCTGATGTGACTAAAATTGGATTCTATAAAGGAGCAACCAATTTTTTTGACTCAGAGTATGATGCTTATAAAATGTTTGGCATTGAAGAAGCGCCTCAACTTTATACTATATGTAAATTTATGGAAAATCCTATTTATATAACAAATAAGTATGAGGAACTTGCCGTAAATATTTTACAGAACCTTGAAAAAACCAAAACAATTCCATTAGGAGTGAAAGCAGGTGCTGATGGCATTTATACTATGAGTTTGCAAAGTACAACCGCAATAAATCCAGCAGTTGAAATTTATCTTGAAGATAAGTACTATGTCGATAAGTTGATCAACCTTAACAAATACCCTGAATATGAGGTAAACCTCAATGAAGGAATTCATAATGACAGGTTCGTCCTGCATTTTGTTAAAGTTGGTTATGGTCCATCATATAAAACACTGGAAGGCACAAATGAAAATTCTTTGGTGAGCATTTATTCATCAGCCAAAGATATTTATGTGAACTATTTGAATGATTCACCCGCAACTGTAATCGTATATGATATACTGGGTAAACCCATTCTAAAGAAACCCCTCTCTCCCGTGCATTTAAACAAGTTTCCGATTTATGGTAACAAAGGTTATTACATTGTAAAAGTAATAAGCGAGAATTTAATCAGGTCGGAAAAGGTTTTTATTAACTAATAACCAAATATGTAAATGGCAACCCCCGTTTTAATACAAAGCGGGGGTTTTCTTTTTATTGATTTGCAATTTGGGCACACAGGTTATATCTTTGTATAATAAAAATATAAAATTATGATCATAGTTACAGGAGCAGCAGGATTTATCGGGAGTTGTTTGGTTAATAAATTAAACAATAAGGGATATAAGGACATCGTTTTGGTTGATGATTTTTCCAGCGCTGAAAAGAATAAAAATATTGAACATAAAGTATTTACTGAGAAAGTTGACCGTGAAAACTTCTTTCATTGGATGGATAAAAATCACAAGAATATTGAATTTATCTTTCATATCGGCGCCCGGACTGATACTACAGAATTCAATGTGGAAGTTTTCAATAAGTTAAACCTGAATTATTCAAAATCTGTCTGGAGTGCATGTACAAGGTATAACATTCCTTTGGTATACGCTTCTTCTGCTGCAACTTATGGATTAGGGGAATTGGGTTACATAGACGATCATTCGATTATAAAAGATCTGAAACCATTAAACCCTTATGGAGAATCGAAAAATGAATTCGATAAATGGGTACTAAAACAAAAGCAGCATCCCCCCTACTGGACCGGATTAAAGTTTTTCAATGTGTACGGACCCAATGAATATCACAAAGACAGGATGGCATCTGTTATTTTTCACGCTTATCATCAAATTAAGCAAACCGGGATGGTTAAACTTTTCAGGTCACACAAGCCTGATTTTGAAGATGGCAAACAACTCAGGGATTTTATTTATGTGAAGGATGTTGTGAATGTGATCTATTTCCTGATGAAAAAACAAAAAAATTCTGGCATCTACAACTTAGGTACAGGAAAAGCCAGGACATTTTCAGATCTTGTGAATGCGACATTCAAATCCCTGGACTTGCAACCTTCTATTGAATTTATTGATACACCAATTGATATTCGTGATAAATACCAGTATTTCACAGAGGCTAAAATGGATAAACTTCGGGGTATTGGTTATGATGATGAATTTTATAGTCTTGAGCAGGGAATTGAAGAATATGTCCAGGAATTTTTGGTAAGTGGAAGATATTTCTAAAGTGACTCTTTAATTTCAAGCAGAAAACTTCTCAGGTTTTTTAGGGACTTCACCACCTCTATATTGTCAACTGTATCTTGCTTGTTTTCTTTTAATTTCGATTTTGCTCCTTGAAGCGTAAAGCCCCTTTCTTTCACCAAATGGTAAATAATATGGAAGTTGTCAACGTCATCCTGGGTAAACAAGCGGTTACCTTTTTTGTTTTTTTTCGGTTTAATAATTTCAAATTCCTTTTCCCAAAAACGTATCAAGGAAGTATTGACATCAAACATTTCAGCCACTTCACCAATTGAATAGAATAGTTTGCCCGGTGGTGTTTTCTGTGCAGGCATGGATTAGTCCAACGATT
>JAIOTR010000191.1 GCA_021106665.1 Bacteroidales bacterium | reverse complement strand
GTATTCTATCAAGGTAAAAGATCAGAAGTTTCGGAAGTTATAAAAAAGAATAATTTAAAACCTCTGCAAATATATATTCGTGAGGGGCTGGCATTAATGAACGGTACTTCGGTGATGACCGGAATTAGTATTGTAAATGTTGTACATGCCAGGAGAATGTTAGGTTGGCTGCTTGTATCATCGGCATTGATCAATGAAATCGTCCAGTCGTTTGATGATCACTTTTCTAAAGAATTAAACAGGGTTAAACTACATCATGGACAGCAGATTATCGCAGAGCATATGCGTGATCTTACTCGTGGTAGCAAGATGATCAAGGACAGGGAAAATGGATTTTATTTGAAGAAAATTGATGAAAACAAAATTCGTAAAAGAGTACAGGAATATTATTCTGTTCGATGTACTCCCCAGATTTTAGGACCTGTTTACGATGCAATAGAAAATGCAGAAAAATTATTCATAAATGAGGCCAACTCAGTTCAGGATAATCCGGTAATAGATATGGAGTCGAACAATGTTTTTCATGGAGGTAATTTCCATGGCGATTATGTTTCTTATGAATCGGATAAACTGAAAATTGGTGTCAGCAAGCTTACTATGGTAGCTGAAAGACAGATAAATTTTTTAATGAACAATAAATTAAATAAGATACTTCCACCTTTTGTAAACCTTGGAAAACTTGGATTTAATTTAGGGATGCAGGGGGTTCAGTTTACTGCTACTTCCACGACTGCAGAAAATCAAACACTTTCATTTCCAATGTATGTTCACAGCATACCTAATAACAATGATAACCAGGATATTGTCAGTATGGGCACCAACTCTGCTTTGATGACAAAGAGGGTAATAGACAATGCATTCCAGGTGGTTTCCATTGAATTATTGTCGTTGCTTCAGGCGGTTGATTATTTAGAATGCGAAAAAAAACTTGCAACCAAAACCAGGAAGATTTATCAGGCATTAAGGCCCATTGTTCCAAAATTTATTGATGACGCACCGAAATACAAGGATTTGCAAAACCTGAAAAGTTTTATTAAAGAAAAATGTTTTAGAGATTTATTTTAACAAGCTTTATGAGAAATGCTTTAGTAACAGGAGGGTCCCGCGGGATTGGACGTGCGATCAGTTTAAAACTGGCCTCTTCAGGCTTTTATGTAGTTATCAATTATAAATCCAATACAGCCGCTGCTGAAGACACATTAAGTTTTGTAAAAGCATCGGGCGGATCGGGTGAGATTGTTCAATTTGATATTTCAAACAAGGATGAAATAAGAAATTTTCATAAAAACTGGAAAAACAAGTATCCTGAAAACTATATTGACGTATTAGTAAACAATGCGGGAATAAGTGCTGATAATTTAATGATTTTTATGGAAGATGATCAGTGGGAAAGTGTGATTAATGTAAACTTAAACAGTTTCTATTACTTAACAAAAGCTTTGCTGACCGACATGATTGTTAATAAGCACGGGAGAATCATTAATATTGTTTCATTGTCCGGGCAGAAGGGTTTACCAGGCCAAACGAATTATTCTGCAGCCAAAGCCGGTGTTATTGGTAGCACAAAAGCTCTGGCCCAGGAGGTTGGTAAAAAAAAGATAACTGTTAATGCTGTTTCCCCCGGATATATAAAAACAAAAATGATAGAGGGGCTTAATGAAAACATATTGAAGAAATTGATACCGTTAAACAGATTTGGCTCTCCGGAAGAGGTTGCAGAAGTTGTTGATTTTCTGGCTTCTGACCGGGCTTCCTATATAACAGGGGAGGTGATTTCTGTAAATGGGGGATTGTATACTTAAATTATACTATTAATAGACTGAATTTATATGAATAGGGTTGTTATTACCGGAATGGGGATTTATTCAACTATTGGACATTCGCTTGAGGATGTCAGGGATTCATTGTACAACGGAAAGTCAGGAATAGGTATAGATCAGGAAAGAATTGATCTGGGTTTTATTTCTCCGCTTACAGGAGTAATTGAAAGACCGAACCTGAAAGGCATGATCCCAAGAAGAATGCGTGTGGGAATTGCCGAACCCGGAGAATATGCATACATGGCAACCAGGGATGCCTTAAAACAATCACGCATTGATGAAGATTATTTAGAAAAGAATATTGTTGGAATACTTTACGGTAACGACAGTTCTGCCTATCCGGTTGTGGAAGCAGCTGATATTATAAGAGAGAAAAGAGACACAACCCTGGTTGGTTCAGGTTCTGTATTTCGGTCGATGAATAGCACTGTTTCAATGAACCTGGCAGTTATTTTAAAGTTGAAAGGAATAAACTTTACAATTAGCGGAGCATGTGCCAGTGGTTCCCATGCAATAGGAATGGGATATTTCATGATAAAAACCGGATTGCAGGATATGATTATTTGTGGTGGTGCGCAAGAAATTAATGCATATGCGGTTGCAAGTTTTGACGGGCTTATGGCTTTTTCAAAGCAAATCCAGTTTCCTCAAAAAGCATCCCGCCCATTTGATGCAAACAGGGACGGATTAATACCCAGTGGAGGTGCCGCAACTGTTATTCTTGAAAGTTATGAATCTGCTGTAAAAAGAGGAGCCCCTATATTTGGAGAGGTTATTGGCTACGGATTTTCCTCTAACGGTGATCATATTTCGGTACCCAATGTTGACGGTCCATACCGGTCGTTAATAATGTCTATTAAGGATGCTAAATTAAAAGCTTCCGATGTTGACTATTTAAATGCCCATGCAACTTCAACCCCGGTAGGCGATAAAATGGAGGCCCAGGCAATTTACAAAGCTTTTGGTGATTCGAATGTTTGTGTTAGTTCCACAAAATCAATGACCGGACATGAAATGTGGATGGGCGGTGCGAGTGAAATCATCTATTCGTTAATTATGATGCAAGAATCGTTTATAGCTCCCAATATAAATTTTGAAACTCCTGACGAATATTCTGCAAAATTGAATATTGTTGATAAAACAATTAATAAAAAAATTAATGTATTTTTGTCGAATTCCTTTGGTTTTGGAGGAACTAATTCATCATTAATAGTAAAAAAGACTTAACTACTGACATGCAAAGGCAAGAGATTAAAGATATAGTTAATGATTTTCTGGTTGATGAGTTCGAAATAGAACTCGACCAAATTAAAGAAGACGCAACACTTAAAGACGAACTGGAAATTGAAAGTCTTGATTTGGTCGATATTATTGTTATGATCGAAAAAAAATTCGGTTTTAAAATCAAGCCTGAAGAAATTGTTAAAGTGCAGACAGTTCAGGATCTATATATTTTCATAGAAGAAAGAGTTAAAAGCTAATACAATGGCCCAATGGTCAGGAAAAACCCGGGGAGGATTAGCCGGATATAAAGCCTTCATTTTCCTTATCAAAATTTTTGGACTTACCTTTTCCTATTTTGTACTCAGGTTTGTTGTTTTGTATTTTGTTTTTTTCGCCCCAAATGCGACTCGCGCTTCCTTTTATTATTTTCATAAACGGATTCAATATTCAAAAATCAAGTCAATCTTATTCATTTTTAAAAACTTTTATAAACTCGGTCAAAATTTGATTGATAAAGTGGTCTTCCTGTCAGGACTCCATTCTAAATTTACTTTTGAGTTTGACGGAGAACACCATCTTAGGAAAATGATGAAAGAAAAGGGTGGTATCTTGGTTGGGGCTCATGCCGGAAACTGGGAAATTGCCGGATATTTATTAAAACGGCTTGATGCGAAAATAAATATTATAATGTATCGTGATGAACATGAAAAGATCCAAAAATATCTGACAGGAATCTATGAAGAAAGTAAAGTTAATTATATCATAATCAATCGCGATTATTCATATTTATTTCAAATTGAAGAGGCGTTTAAAAAGAAAGAATTTGTGGCCATACATGGCGACAGGTATTTACCAGGAATGAGTACGTTGGAAATAGAATTCTTAGGCAAAACAGCTAAATTTCTTACGGGCCCATTTTCGCTTGCATATAAATTTAAGGTTCCTATAACATACGTTACTGCTATGAAACAAACCTCAAAGCATTATTATTTATATGCAAGTAAACCGGTTATTAGTGAATATCCCAACAATTTATCCAAACGGAAAAAAATTATCTCTAATCTTGTTGAAGATTATGTGTCACAAGTAGAAATGATTATTAAAAAGTTTCCTGAACAATGGTTTAATTTTTATGATTTTTGGGAAGATATGGATTAGGTTACCGGTCACCAATTTTTTGTTTTTGTATATTTTCTTTACATTTACCACCGAATTAAAAAAATTATAAGTAGTTGATTTAAAAACAATTCACCCCATTTGGTTGTCATAAAATATGAAAATAAAAATTAAGGATAATAGCCAATTAGTAAATGAATGTATAGTTACAGTTCGCTTTAGTGAAGTGGATTCCTTAAAAATTGTCTGGCATGGACACTATATTAAATATTTTGAAGATGGGCGGGAATCTTTTGGTAAACAATACGGTATCGGGTATCTTGATCTCTTTAGGCAAGGATTGCTAACCCCTATTGTTGAAGTGAACTGTAATTATAAAAGGCATCTGAGTTATGGTGATAAAGTATTTATTGAAACCAGTTTTGTTAATGATGAGGCTGCAAAAATTATTTATAATTTCAAGCTTTACAGAGAAAGTGACCGCGAATTGGTTGCTACCGGTAATAGTGTTCAGGTATTCTTAAACGAAGAGGGAGAATTACTTCTTACGAACCCGGAAAAATTTATCGAGTGGAAGAAAATAAACGGATTGTTGGAAGAATAAAAAGCAATGGCTAAAACATATATTGCAAGCGATAATATAATAACCTCATTGGGATTTACAACTTCCGAAAACTTTAAGAATTTGGAAGCCGGTAATACAGGTGTAAAGCACATTGATGATCCCTTGTTTTATACGGAAAGTTTTACAGCTTCGATAGTTGACAGGAACAGATTAAGTTTTTTAGCTTCCAGGCTAGGATTAGAAAATAAATTTACCCCCTATGAACAACTAATTATCCTTTCAATTAAGGAAGCTCTGGAAAAAACAAATATCAATCCTGCTGAAGAAGATACCTGTATTGTTCTTTCAACGACAAAAGGTAATATCGATTTACTTAAAAATAATAAGAACGGTTTTAAAAACAATCGTGTTCATCTCTGGAAATCAGCAGAATTAATAGGCAATTATTTTAAAACAAAGTCAACCCCCCTGGTTGTTTCAAATGCTTGTATTTCGGGCGTTATGGCCCTGATGGTTGCTGACAGGCTTATCAAGCAGGGATTATACAAAAATATCATCGTTTCGGGATGTGATGTGTTATCTGAATTCATCGTTTCGGGATTTCAATCCTTTTATTCCTTAAGCAAAGATGTTTGTAAACCATTTGATAAAGACAGAACCGGACTAACTCTGGGGGAGGGTGCAGGGACGATTATATTAACTTCGGATGTTAAATTATGTCCTGATCCGATTATAGAGGTTGTTAATGGAGCTGGCAGTAATGATGCCAATCACATTTCCGGCCCTTCCAGAACAGGTGAAGGTTTATACATTGCCATTAACGAAGTAATGAAAGGGAGTACAGATATAGATTATATTTCGGCTCATGGAACCGCAACGCCATACAATGATGATATGGAGTCAATTGCCCTGGCGAGAAATAATCTTAGCAAAATTCCAGTTAACAGTTTCAAAGGTTTTATTGGGCATACACTTGGTGCTGCGGGTATAATAGAGTCAATATTTTGTTTTGAGTCTATGAGAAAAAATAAATTGATTAAAACCTATGGACTTGATAATACCGGAACTGCAGAAAAGATAAATGTTATCACTGAAAACAAACAACAACCGGTAAACAAGGCGCTTAAAACTGCTTCGGGTTTTGGAGGGAGCAAT